>JAFUQS010000073.1 GCA_017472225.1 Clostridia bacterium
CAATGTTGATAAAGTTTGCCTTGCATAAGCAGTGTGCTGAAAAGTACCTTTTTATGCTTTTTAAGATAATCCTTATGTAACATACCCCATTTGCCCAACCTGATGTTTACCTCTTCGGGTGGTAAGATAAGGTTAGGTATGTTATAATCTCCAACTTTTCTGTATATAATATTTGTATTGTTTTTCATAATAGCATTCATCCTTTCGTATCCTTAACAAATGTATCGTATACAAATTTTGCACCAAGCCTGAAGCCTGATATAAAGCTGTCAGCATTACTAGTTGTTGAAAATTCGACATAAGCACTTACATAGTTTTGAAACAGTTCTTTATCTTCACCGGTAAGTCTTGCCGTAAGCTGTTCTTCTTTCTCGGCAAGGTTACTCAGTTTCTTTTTGAGTTTAGATGTTAATTCTGAACTGACTTCCTGTGGCTCAAGGTTGCCATAGTAAAAATCTTCAATGATATTTGACATTATGTATTCCTCCATATCTGAGGAAATATATTAGCGTACGAAAGATAGAATATGTATTGCCGGAGAGCAACTTGTGTTATGAACATCCGTACCATATTGAGTATTCATAAGGCATTTGAACTGTGAATACTCAATTTTTATTTTACATCGAAGTATACAACCCACTATGACACTTTCAGATCATATCAGCAAAGTGTTATAGTGGGATTTTTTTATTTTAAGTATTGAAATATTGCAAACTGTTGTGATATACTAATTATGCCAAACAAACTTAATAAACAGAAACTAAGGGGATACTTTATCTTTTTACGGGGATAATTGTACCTTTGTTTTGCCATAATGATTGTAGAATTTGTTAAAAACGCAAATTTCATTTAATCATTATGGCTTGGATCGTTATCCCCATTCTGTTTAAGTTTGTTTGGCGACAATCGGAGTTTGCGTTTTTTGGTGCGTTGACTTTGGTTGGCGCACTTTTTTATTTTGCGGAGAATAAAAGAGTCGTTAAATCGGGAAGGAGTTTAAATTTTCCGCTAAATATTATTCTGTCATTAATCGTTAAGGAGGATATTACATATAATGGAAAGAAGTATACATAGTATTAAAATTAAATTTAATAAAATAATCAATATATTATGGGGCGTAATAGCAATATCTTTAATAGCTTTGATAATTATTACCGTGACAGACTTTTTAAAATACAAGGAAATTCAAGAGTTTGTCGTAAATTCAACACTTGCTGTTACAGATGAATTTAACGACGTACAAGAAGACTATGATAAGCTAGTTGAAAAAATGTATGATTATTATAACCTCTCGAAAATTTCAGGCTATTATGGTGGCTATTATTTAGACAATTCAGATGTAGTAGAAGCAAGGAAAGATGCGGATTGGGCTTTGGGAAATCTTATTGAAAGCAAATTTGAAATTGATTGTTTTAGAGGTTCTTATTATTTGGCAGACAATAGCTACATTGAATATACTGCGGGATCATATTACCCTCACTTAGGAATTTTGGCAATCACATTTGGAATTTTGCTTATTGCAAGCATGTTATATCTCATCGATAAAAAGAAATCAATAACAGTAACCGAAGAAAAGGTTGTTTGTGAAAATGGTAAAAAGGTTATTAAAGAGTTTTTTGTCAAAGACATTAAAACTGTTCAGCTAAATAAACTTCGTGGATTGAAAATTCAAGGAAATGGTATCAAATACAATATCAATATGATAAAAAATGCTGATGAAATCAGAATGTTTCTTATGGAGTCTATGGAAAAAGAAAACAATTCAACTAAAATTGCACAAAATACTAAGATGAATAACATTGAAGAACTCAAACACGTAAAAGAACTTCTTGACATCGGTGCAATCACCCAAGAAGAATTTGACCAAAAGAAAAAACAGTTACTTGGCTTATAATACATAAAGCGGGAGCAATTCCCGCTTTTGTTATGTGTTCGCAAAACTACACCTTTATATGTTACCAAAAGCAGCTCATGAATTATAACAATAAAAATTTAAAGCACTTACCGATTTCGATAAGTGCTCTTTTACTTTATTTTGTTCCGTTCATAAGAACTGCTTTGTTTTTAACAATGTAATCTATCATAGATATAATGGTAAGTGCAAGAGAAATATACATCACTACCCGGGAAAGAATAAGGAGCTGAGGAATGTTCATAAGCATGATGATTATCATTGCCATTTGCGAAATGGTTTTGCTTTTGCCCCACCATGTTGCCGCAATTGTAACACCATTATCTGCTGCAACAAGTCTGATACCGCTTATTGCGAATTCTCTTCCGATTATTATAATAACAATCCATGCGGGAATCTCACCGAGTGAGGTCAGGCAGATGAGCGCTGAGCACACAAGAAGCTTGTCTGCAATCGGGTCCATAAATTTACCGAAGTCTGTTATCATGTTGTATTTTCTTGCAATTGTACCGTCAAGCTTATCTGTTGCCGTTGCAAGGCAAAAAATTCCGAAGGCAATCCAACGGTTGTAGGGCGTGAAGCTTGTAAGCATGAAAACAACAAAAAAGGGGACTAATATCACTCTGAAAACAGTGAGCTTATTTGCAATATTCATTTAATTTACCTCATTATGATTATTTGTGGCTCATTATACCATAACTTTAAATCGTTGTCTATCGTTCAGATGAATTTTAACCGATATTTGACAATTTTATAACAATACCGGACCTTGTTCATCAAGATCCGGTGATTATATTTAAAGCATTTTTTGTACTTCCTCAATCGGCCCCCTGAGACATTCATCACAAGAAGGAATTTTTCCGTTAATATCTTTAAGGAAGGGAGTGAATTTTGCCATTTTATAATGTACTCCGAGCTGGTATTTTGTGATAAGCTCAATAATTTTTTCTTTTTTGTCGCTGTTTTGCCTTGCGGTTATATTATTAAGCTCAATCTGTACTTTTGATTTCGGTGTAATGCCGTTGACTGTGAAAATTACTTTTCCGTCACACCTCAAAGCTTCAAAGGCTGCTTCTTTTCCGTTTACCAGAATCGTAGCTTCAGCATCAGTTATATCTTCAAATATAAATGTATATCTTCGTCTTTTTGGCAATGTGCTGCAATTTCCTTCGGCAGGGGAGACAGTGAAGGTTACATTGTTGTTGCTTTCCGCAATCTCGTAAGTTGTAATTGCACAATTGCCGTCCTTGTAGGCATTGGTTTCACCGTCATCCTCATAAAGGCGGAAGCTGTTATTACCCCGGAAAATACGGATATTCATTTCCTTCGGATTGGAAGAATCGTTGCTTCTGTCGTTGGCACTCAGGGGTATTATTGCACCTTCCTTTGCAAGAACGGGAATACTTTCAATTCCTCTGTACATTTTAATTCTTTGGCCGCCATTGTAGATAGCACCGGTGTATATATCTGTCCATCTGCCTTCAGGAAGCCACACATCAACGCAGGCGAGGTTGGTTTTCTTATTAAGCTGCGTAGTAATGGGAGCAACAATAAGCTCTGAACCGAAGAAAAACTGATTCTTTACTTCATATGCATCTTTTTCTTCCGGGTATTCATAGTACATCGGTTCGCACAGTGCAATACCTTCCTTATGTGTGCGATAGTTCATTGAATAAAGATAAGGAATATATGTATGTCTCTCTCGAAGGGTCTTCACAGCAAGTGTTTCAGCCGTAAATTCATGTTTCCAGGGCTCTTTTCCCATAAATTCGTTGCTTGTTGAGTGCAGCCTCATAATCGGACTGTAAAGACCGTACTGTACCCATCTGATATACAGCTCATCATCCTTGGAGCCCATATGGTGTCCGCCTATATCGTGGCTCCACCATGTATAACCGATGTTAGCGGCTGTATTAGTGAAGTAGGGCTGGAAATCAAGGCATTCCCAACATATTTTCGTGTCACCCGAAAAGCCGAGCGGATATCTGTGAGAACCGACTTCAGCATAGCGGGAAAGAATAAGCGGTCTTTTTGCGTTTGTATCAGAATCAACAAGGGTATGATAATGATTAAGTGCCCAAAGGGGATCAAGATTTTTAATTTTTGTGTTTTTACCCTGCTGCCAGTCTATCCACCAGAAGTCAACACCGTCTTTTTCATAAGGCTTATGGAGAACGTTAAAGTATGCATCAATAAACTGAGGGTCGGTTATATCAAAATTAACACGCTTTTTTGACTCGGGATCAATGCCCATTTTTTCAGCCATTTCTTCATACATATCGTCAAAAAATCGAACTCCCTGTGCAGGATGCAGATTAAGAGTGATTTTGAAGTTCTTTTCATGCAACCATTTCAAAAAGCCTTTATAGTCAGGAAAAAGCTCTGTGTTCCAGCTGTAACCGGTCCAACCGTCGCCCTGAAGGATAAAATCTGTTCTGCCGGGAATAACAGAAAGCTTGCTTCCGCTTTTGCCGAAGCGTTTTTTAACATCAACCCAATGCCAATCCATATCGATGGTGGCAACGGTAATGGGAATTTCCTTTTGGAGAAATTTATTCATAAGGTCAATATATTCCTGCTGTGTGTATGCCTTATATCTGCTCCACCAATTTCCGAGGCAGAATCTCGGAACAAGGGGTACCTCACCTGTAAGCTTGAAGAAATCCTTAAGACAAGCTCTGTAATCGTGATTATAGCAGAAATAGTATTCATCCTTTGTTGTTTTGCGTCTTTCTCCAATGGTACCGTCTTCATTAAGAATAAGTGATTTTGTGTCATCGATAACAGCTACACCTTCAGTTGACATTATGCCGTCGCCGAGAGGAATTTCGCCTGTTGTCATATCAAGTGTGCGATAAGTACCTTTAAGGTTGCCTTTGTTGTATTCAGTCAGATTTTTACCGCCTTTAAGGGAAATGCCAATCATTTTTTTGTTGACAGTATCATACCTGAATATAGTCTTTGTTGTCATTATGATAACGATTCCGTTATCCTCAACAACACGAATCTGAGGTGTGCAGAAATTCCGGTTGATAATGCTCTGAGTCGGCTCATCGGTAAAAATACCTTCAGGGTCAACCTCAACCCTGAGAAGCCTTTCGGTCAGAAGAGATAACCTGACATTATTTCTTATGATTATATATTTGTCGTCAGTTTTACTTTCGGATTTCCAACCAAATGTGTTTACAAAATATTCTGAAGGTTGTTTCATTTTAGCTACCGCACCTTTCATATTTATTTATTGCTATGATATATTATTTGTTTTTCAAATGCAACTTTAAATATAACTTTTGGCGAAAAAGCACAAAATGGGTTCTGAATTTTCTACATATAAAAAATCAAATAAAATTAAAATTGATAGAAAAATATTGAAAATTGTGTTAATATATACTATACAAATTTTACATAAAGCGGAGGTCCGAAATGGAAGAAAAAAAGTATGTTCCTAAAAAGGAAGTCACATCCTATGCCATCGCTGCATTGGGACAAGGTCTTGTTTACAGCTGTATGTCCAGCTATGTAACAGACTACTATATGAATGTTCTTACTCTTAATGCAATGTTTGTTATCCTGCTTATGCTGCTTGCAAGAGTTTGGGACGCAATCAATGACCCTATGATGGGTATGATTATGGACAGACACACAACAAAGAGGGGAAGGATGAAGCCCTATCCTGTGTGGACAGCTATTCCCATTGCTGTTCTTACAATCCTTATGTTCGTTAATCCCGGTTTTGACACTGAAAACAAATCAATCTGGCTTTATGTTTTTGTTGCTGTTGTTTATGTAGCATGGGGTATGACTTATACAGTAAGTGACGTGCCTTTCTGGAGTTTGCCTAATGTTATGACTCCGAATGCAAAGGAAAGAGGTAACATTATTTCCTATGGTAAAACCGTCGGCGGCATCGGTTCTGCTGTTACTGTTGCTTTGCCTATCATTGTAGGATTCTTCCTTGCTGACATGGATGTTGAAAAGGCAAACATTCTGAAATATGCTATCATGGCAATTTCAATGTCGGTAATCGGTATGCCTTTGTTCTGCCTTGCTTCTTTCAAAACAAAGGAAAGAATTCAGCTTCCCAATGCTGCAAAAAGAGCTCCCGGTGAGCCTTCGGCCCTTAAGAGAATTTTCACCTGCAAGCCGCTTATGCTTGTTGTTCTTTCAGGTATTCTTTCATTTGGTCGTTATATGCTTCAGGCTGCAGCTCCTCATGTTGCACGTTATTCAGGCTTCTATATCGGCTCCAAGCCCGAAACAGTTGCTGAATATAACTCAAACATTTCAACAGTAGCACTTGTTATTCAGGTTTGTGCGGCTGTCGGTATGTTCGGTGCAATGCTTTTCCTTCCTAAGCTTTATAAGAGATTCGAATATAAGCACATTATGATTGTTTCATGCATTGGCGGTTTTGTTGCAAGCTGCTTCACACTTCTTATCGGTTGGACAACAAAGAACCTTCTTATCTGTATTCCCTTTATGCTTATTTCAAGCATTCCTCTCGGCGTTATCAACAATGTATCCTTTGCAATGGTTTGTGATTGCCTTGACTTTATGGAATGGGAAACAGGCTTCAGAAACACAGGTCTTGGCTCTGCTTGTCAATCATTTGTAAACAAAATCGGTAATGCTTTTGCAACTGTTATGATTATTGTCATGTATATGGTTGTTAACATTGATGTAAGTCAGCTTAATGTCGGTTCGGGACAGCAGGTTGTTGATGCAATTAACAGTCTTTCATCAACACAGAATTTTGCAATGTTCTCTCTTGTAACTATCGTTCCCGGCATCAGCCTTCTTCTTTGCGCAATTCCTCTGTTCTTCTATAATCTCACAGGTAAGAAAAAGCAGCAGGTATTCGATGAGCTCGCAGTTCTCAGAAAAGAAAGAGGCATTGAAATTGCAGAATAAGTTTTAACTTTGGAGGGGTAAAAAATGACTACATATTTATCAATGATTATCGGCGCATGCTTTCTTGTTGTATTTATGATAATGTGTAACAAGAAAAGATGTGTATTGGGCGTTTATATCAAAAATCTTACAAGCATCTTCTTCCTTTTAACCGCAGTTACAGGTGCTTTCAACAACACTGATTGTCCCGATGTGTGGAAGTACGCATTACCTATTGTAATGGGTGGTGTGTTCGGTCTTATGGGAGATATTTATCTTGACCAGAAATGGCTTTATCCCCAGCACAATGATCAATATCTCAATATGGGATTTATTTCCTTCGGAATCGGCCACTTCTTCTATATGGGAGCCATGTTTGTTCATGCACAGTTCAGCATTAAGGATATGCTTGTTCCTGTTATTATCGGTGTGATTGTTACTGCTGTTAATCTTGCTCTTGAAAAACCGACTAAGCAAAAGTACGGCAAGTTCTTTGCAATTGTAACTGTTTACTGTCTGATTCTCGGAACAATGCTCGGAACTGCATTCTGGGCATATATCAAAACAAAACAGGTGTCATATCTTGTTTATACGATCGGTGCAGCATCATTCCTTCTTTCCGATGTTATCCTTTCACCGATGTATTTTGCAATCGATCAGGATAAGAATACACCGCTTAATTTTGTTCTCAATCACGCCACTTATTATATCGGTCAGTACATGATCGCATTAACACCGTTCCTTCTTGTGGCAAATTCATAAGATAAGTTAAACCAAGAGTAAAGCGACCTGACAAACATCTGTCAGGTCGCAGCTTTTTTTGTTCAGTTGTTCGTTCCCCAGAATTTTCTGTCAAGGGATCTGTATTGCACAGCCTCTGTAATATGTTCAAGCTCAATGTTTTCGGAGCCCTCAAGATCTGCAATTGTTCTTGCAATGCGGAGAATTTTATCATACGCTCTTGCGGATAAATCCATGGCGGTGAAGCATTTTTCAAGTGTTGCTTTGCATTTTTCGTCAAGGGCACAGTATTTCCGTGTCATCGACGGGGTCATTTTTGCGTTGCAGGTAACTTCACTGTTTTCAAAACGCTTATTTTGTATTTTTCTTGCCTTATCAACACGCTTTTTTATATCTGCTGAGCTTTCGCTTCTTTCATTGTCGGCAAGCTTTTGGAAATCAACCTGAGGAACTTCAATGTGAATGTCGAGTCTGTCAAGAAGCGGACCGCTGACCTTGGCAAGGTATTTGGCGGGTGCACCTTTAGAACAGGTGCATTTTCTTGTGGGGTGACCATAATAGCCGCAAGGACAGGGATTCATGGCACAAACGAGCATTACCTCACAAGGATAGGTAAGCGAACCGGAAACACGGGAAATGGTGATTTTTCCGTCTTCAATCGGTTGTCTCATCGCTTCCATTGAAACTCTTGAAAATTCCGGCAGCTCATCAAGAAAAAGCACGCCATGATGCGAAAGGCTTATTTCTCCGGGCCTCGGTATTTTTCCGCCACCTGAGAGTCCGGCGGTTGAAATTGTGTGGTGAGGTGAGCGAAAAGGTCTGGACTTAATCAGTGAAACATTATCGGGAAGCACACCCGCAATTGAATACATCTTTGTCACATCAAGGCTTTCTTCAAAGGTCATATCGGGAAGAATGGATGGTAATCTTTTTGCAAGCATACTTTTTCCTGAGCCCGGAGGACCTATCATCAGAACATTATGTCCGCCTGCTGCTGCAATTTCCAAAGCTCTTTTGACCTGATACTGACCTTTTACATCGGAAAAGTCAGGTGTGAATTCCTTCGGCCGTTCATATTCACCATAAAACCTTGAGTTGACCTTGCTGATTTTTGCTTTTCCGCAAAGGTGTGAATGAAGCTGCTTTATATTCTGAACAGGGAAAATATCAATACCCTTAACAACACAACACTCGCTCGCATTTTCCAATGGCACATAGATTTCTTTAACACCGAGCTCCTTGGCTTTTATGACCATAGGAAGGGCACCCTTGACCCGTCTGACCTTTCCGCTGAGAGAAAGCTCACCTATGAATGCTGCATATCTGATGTCACATTCAAGCTGACCTGAGGCTATAAGAAGTGCAATCATAATGGGAAGGTCATAAACGGGACCTTCTTTTTTTATATCAGCAGGAGTAAGGTTAACGGTAATTCTGCTGGGAGGAAATTTAAAGCCACAGTTTTTCATGGCAGAGCGCACTCTGTCACGGGATTCACTTACAGCAGTGTCAGGGAGTCCGACAACATCAAATCTCGGCATACCGTTATCGAGTGATGCTTCAACACCTACCCCGAAGCTTGACATACCAAGCATACCGATACTGTTTACTCTTACGAACATTTTAACATCCTCCGTTTTATTGATCTCACAACATTATACTATTATTTTTTTACTTTGTAAACAATTTATTGTTCTGTTTCAAGATCTGTGTCCGGATAAAAGTGTGAAAGGATCTCTTTATAGTCGCTGCCTTGTCTTGCCATAAAATCGGCACTGTATTGGCTCATACCAACGCCGTGTCCCTTTCCTTTGACATTGAAAATGTATTTTCCGTTTTCATATTTGACCTCAAAATTGGGGCTGCTGAGAGAAAAAAGACTCCGGACTTCTCTTCCCGTAAGTTTGACTTCGCCAATCCTGACTTCGCTCACATACCCGGAATCTGCAATTGTAATATCGGATATCATATTTTCCTTTGTATTGACTGTTACATTTTCGATGCTTTTGGCAATAGTAACAAATTCCTCGGTGCTGAAGGAATTCTGTGAATCAGAATCTGCACATAATTTATCACCCGGAGCACTGACCGAAACTAGGTAGGGGAGCTTGTTTCCCCATACATCCTCTGAGCTGTTTGTTACACCCGATGATATAGCGTGAAAAACGGCAAGAATCGGTTCTCCGTCATATGTAAGATACTGTCCTTTGAGCCCTTCGACGATTGATTTCAGCTTATTATAGTAAATTTCATATTTTTCGCCCCACTTTATTTTGAGTTCATCAGCGTTGAGATAGCCCTGATGTGTTGTACTGCTATCCGAAATATGGCTGAGCTCAACGGAATTATCAGCGTTTTTCAAAATCCATTTTGTATATGTATAGCACGCAACAGCCTGTGCTTTAAGTGCTTCTTCATGGAAGGTTGCCGGCATTTCACTTGCAACTGCCCCTATAATATATTCTGTCATATCTACGTTTTCAATTTTACCCGACGAAACCCGAAGAACACTTATTTCATCGGCTGTGTCTTGAATTTCTTCTGTTTTACTCACATCTGAAGCTTCAGTGGTATCATTGACGCTTTGCACAGTGCCTGATTCACTCATTAAAGAGATAAAAGGGAAAAATAAAAGTATAAGAAATATAATTAAAGACAAAACAGCATAAATTTTCATAAAAAATACCATCCTATTTCATTTTTTGTCATGCATGATTATTCATCATTTATATTGACTTTATAAATTGTATGTTATAAAATAAATAGTAATTACATTTTTATAAGTGTTAATATATCTTTTTTAACGGGAGGTCGCAAAAATGCACGATACCATAAACCCAATTTCTCCTGAGTTACTCGCCGTTATGAGCGAGAAAATTGAAAAAAAGAGCCGGATTGACCTTGACCAGTTCTGGAAATACGGAGTCAAGAGGGGACTCAGAAATCCTGACGGCACCGGTGTTATGGCAGGACTGACTAATATCTGCTCGGTTGAGGGCTATTATATTGAAGACGGTGAAAGAGTTCCGAAGCAAGGTGTTCTCAAATACCGTGGTGTTAACATCAATGATATTGTTGAAGCTTGTGAAAAAGAAAACCGCTTCGGCTATGAAGAGGTTGCATATCTTTTGCTTTTCGGTTCACTCCCCACAAGGGAACAGGTTGAGCTTTTCAAGGGCATCCTCGGAACCTGCCGTGTTTTGCCGGATACATACATTGAAGATGTTCTTATGAAAAACGCTTCAATGGACATTATGAATAAGCTTGCAAGATGCATACTTATTTCCTATTCTTTCGACGAAAATCCTGATGATATTTCGGTGGAAAATGTTCTTCGTCAATCAGTTCAGGTTATTGCTCAGATGCCTGTTATGATGTGCTATGCCTATCAGGTAAAAAGAATGAAATATTATGGTAAGAGCATGTATTTTCATCCTGAAAAAAAGGAGCTTTCAACTGCCGAAACTATTCTTCGTTCAATTCGTTCAGACAGAAAATATACCGATGAAGAGGCAAAGCTTCTTGATATCTGCCTTATTCTTCATGCGGAGCATGGCGGCGGTAATAACTCAACCTTCACAACAAGAGTTCTCACTTCAAGCGGAACGGATACATATTCAGCTTTTGCGGGCTCAATCGGTTCACTTAAGGGTTCACGTCATGGCGGAGCCAATATCAAGGTCAGCCATATGATAAACGATATCAAAGAGCACGTTGAAGATGTAACAGATGAAAAGCAGATTTCTGATTATCTTGAGAAAATAATCAGAAAAGAAGCGGGGGATCGCAGTGGCCTTGTTTACGGTATGGGTCATGCTGTTTACACTATTTCTGACCCCCGAGCTGTTATTCTTAAGAAAAAAGCAAGGGAATTTGCATATAAAAACGGCTTTGAAAAGGATTTTGAACTTATAAATTCAATCGAAAAGCTCACTCCCGAGGTATTCAGAAAGGTTAAAGGCAAAAACAAGATCATGTGCGCCAATGTTGACCTTTATTCAGGCCTTATTTATAAAATGCTCGGTATTCCCGAAGACCTGTATACTCCTATTTTTGCAACTGCAAGAATTGCGGGCTGGTCAGCTCACAGACTTGAGGAGCTTATCTCGGGCGGTAAGATCATCAGACCTGCATATAAGAATATTGCCGTTCAGAAAAAATATGTTCCTATTGATGAGAGAATCGAAAATTATAAAAGCCTTGAGCACTATGTGCCTTCCGACCAAAGGGTGTATACGGAGGATGAAATATGAAAATCAAGAACAATTCAGAGTTTTCCCTGAAGCCGTTGAAAATAATTTTTTGCTTGTCATTTCTTGCTTCGGTTATTCTCAGATGCCTTCAAATGGCAAAATATATTGACCCGAATACGGGATTTCTTACCGGCGGAGAATTTTTTTACATTTTGATGTGCATAATTATTTTCGGAGCGTGTGCTGCGTTTTCGGTAATGTCATTTCTCAGCCGTGACGGTGCAAAAATTGATTTGCAAACAGTTAAAAGCCCTGTTGCCGGGGCTGCTACACTTGTTTTGGCTATTTCCCTTCTTTATGATAGTCTTGACAGCCTGTTTTCAAGCTTTGTTAATCTTTCCGGTGTATTGAACCTTCGTAATATTAAGGAGCTCATGTCCACGGGCAGCCTGCCGTTGGCAATCCAAAGCATATTTGCCTTCTTTTCTTGCATTTTCTTTTTTATTATGGCTGCAGATTTCTTCAAGGGCAGAGCAGCCGCATCAAGGTTCAGGATTCTTGCACTTGCTCCTGTGGGTTGGACAGCCTTCAGGCTTATTCACAGATTTATAAGACAAATCAGCTTCGTTGAGGTTTCCGATTTGTTTCTTGAGCTTATAATGCTTGGCTTTATGGTAATATTCTTTCTTGCCTTTGCCCAGGTTAATTCAGGAATATACAGTGAAGGCTTCACATGGCGGATTGCAGGAATCGGCAGTTCTGCTGCGCTTATTGCTTCAACTCTCAGTGTGTCAAGGTTGATTTTTACCTTTGTTAACAATGGTGTATATATTAACCCTGAGCATCCTTTCTGTTTTGCAGATTTTGCCTTTTCTATTTTTGCTTTGGTTCTTATTACAGAGCTTATTAAGAATATACCTGATTCAGAAACAATTGAAACAGATACAGAAAATGAGGTAGTATAACTTGCAGTTTTTTGATAATGTGTTATCCGCCGCAACACAGGTCGGTGTACTATATGTTATTGTTGCAATCGGATTTATCTGCGACAAGACCGGTTTTTTTACCGAGAAAACAGCCAGAGCAACGGTTAATTTGTTGTTATACATTGTCACTCCCTGTACTCTGATCAATTCGTTTATCAAGATTGAAATGAATCAGGATACAGTCAGAAAATTTTTCATTTCCTTTGCAGTTGCAACTGCAACCCATCTTATAGCCATACTAATAAATAAGCCCCTGTTCAGAAATAAAGCTGATGAGGATAATGCTGTTTATAAGTTTGCTTCAATTTACGGTAATGTAGGCTTTATGGCGTTGCCGCTTGCTCAGGCAGTTTTAGGGGATGAAGGCGTTTTCTATTGTGCGAACGGCGTTGTTATCTATAACATAATCTGTTTTACACATGGTGTTGCTCTTATGAATAAGGGCAAGGAAAAATTCAATATTTTAAAGCTGATTTTTAATCCGGGAGTCATATCGGTCATAATCGGTCTTCCGATTTTTCTTCTTTCAATTGAAGTTCCGAAAGTATTGAGTCAGCCTGTTGAGATGATGGCAAATCTTAACACTCCGGTTGCTATGCTGATTTTTGGCACCTATCTTGCCAACACGGATTTAAAATCCATGTTCAAGAAAAGAGAATTTATAAAACTGCTTTGATGAAGCTCATTGTTCTGCCGCTTTTGTGCATCGGCATATACTATCTTTGCGGCATAACCGGTGTGCTTCTCACGGCGAGCATAATCACTGCGAGTGTGCCGTCGGCCAACAATACCTTCATGTTTGCTACAAAATATGAAAGGAATTCAGCGGTGGCTTCCAAAACGGTTGCTCTTGTCAGCTTTTTATCGGTGCTGACAATGCCCATTATGATTGCACTTACACAATTAACCTGGTAAGATTAAAATAATAAGGAGGAAAATTATGCCGGAATTTGAAACATTGGTCCGTTTCGGCGGAATCGCAAAAGAATTTTATGTCACTAATGTTCTTGACCTTGGCTTCACCTCGGTGAGATGGTACGGTGCCATAATTGCATTCGGGTTCACCCTTGCAGTCCTTTTTGGCGGAAGAAGAGCTTATGTATGGAAGATAAATCTTGACAAAATGATTGATGTTCTTCTTTACGGAACTGTTGCTGCAATCATCGGTGCAAGACTTTATTATGTTGCCTTTGAGTGGGATTACTACAAAAACAACCTTTCTGAAATTTTTCAGATTTGGGAAGGCGGACTTGCGATTTACGGCGGCATTATCGGAGGTCTGATAGCGGCTTTCATTGTCTGCAAGGTTGAAAAACTTAATTTCTATAATCTGCTTGATATGGTAGGAATGAGTCTTCTCATCGGTCAGGGCATCGGAAGATGGGGTAATTATGCCAATCAGGAGGCATTTGGTGTTCTTACCAATAATCCCAAGTGGGGTATGATGAGTGATGTTATTGCGGAAAAAATTGCTGAAAATCCGTCAGTTTACGGTCTTGAAGGTATAGATAATATACCTGAGTATATTGCGCAAAATGATTTGTATGTTCATCCGACCTTCTTTTATGAATCGGTATGGTGCATCCTTGGCTTCTTTGTGCTGTATATCATTCTTAAAAAGTACCGTAAATTCAGCGGTCAGCTTTTTCTTACATACGGTGTCTGGTACGGGCTTGAAAGAATGATTGTTGAAGGCATGAGAACCGACAGCCTTTATATCGGCTCCACCACTATCAGGGTTTCACAGCTTCTTTCAATGCTGATTGTTGTGGTTTGCGGAGCGCTTCTTATTGTGCTTCTTGCAAAATATAAGAAAAACCCGAAGCCTATTGAGGGTGTAGACTATTTCCCGCCCAAAACAGAAAAAGAAATTGCTGCTGAAAAGAAAAAAGCTGAAAAGAAGGCTTTAAAGGCACAGAAAAAGCAGTATAAAATTGTTGACGGTAAGCCTGTTTTAAAATCAAAAGAAGATAAAAAATCAATTGAACCTTCTTTTGATGAAAATGAATCTTCAGAAAGCAACGATGAAGCCGATGAGGAAGAAACAGACCGTGAAACAATATTGGATGACGAAAATGATGAAAGATATTTTCGTGAAAGAAAAACTGCCGATAAAGAGGTTTGAACTATGTATAAGCGTATAGACGGAAAAGAAGTTTCATCATACATTAAAAATCAAGTAAAAATTGAAGTTGAAAAGCTTGCCGAGCAAGGTGTTGAAGTCTCTCTCGCAGTGATTATCGTCGGTAACAACCCGGCATCAAGAGTTTATGTTAACAACAAGAAAAAGGCTTGTGAAGCAACCGGAATTATTTCACATGAATATGCATTGAGCGAAGAAACAAGTGAAGCGGAGCTTCTGAATCTTATCAACAAGCTTAATTCTGACGAAAAAATCAACGGTATTCTCTGTCAGCTTCCTTTGCCTGAGCATATTGACGAAAAAAAGGTCATTGAAGCTATTTCGCCGATGAAAGATGTTGATTGCTTTCATGCTGTCAATGTGGGTAAGCTCTGGCTCGGGGAATATGAATTTGCCGCATGTACACCTATGGGTGTTATGCTGCTTCTTGATTACTACGGTATTGATGTTGAAGGTAAAAACTGTGTGATTATCGGCAGAAGCAACATTGTCGGAAAGCCTATGGCGTCACTTCTTCTTGAAAAAAGTGCAACTGTTACAGTGTGTCACTCCAGAACACAGAATCTCTCCTTTTTCACAAAAAATGCAGATATAGTAATCGCCGCCGTCGGAAAAGCTAAATTTGTAACGGCAGATATGATAAAGGAAGGTGCTGTTGTCATTGATGTCGGCATCAACAGAGATGAAAACGGTAAGCTTTGCGGCGATGTGGATTTTGAGAATGTAAAAGAGAAAGCATCATATATAACGCCTGTTCCGGGCGGGTGCGGTCCCATGACAATTGCTGTTCTCATGAAAAATACTCTTGCAGCAGCGAAAAATCAGAATAATATATAAGCTATGTTGTATCTTGCGTTAGTTGATATATCTGATGTTACGGAAGAAAGCTGCAGCTTTCTTCGTGAAGAGCTTGTAGTTCATTTTACTGAAAAAGCAAGTCTTAAAAGGAAGGATTCTATCTGTGCAAAGGCTTTACTTTGTAATATTCTTGAAGAAAAATTCAATCTTGACGGATATTTGATTGATTGTGATGAAAATGAAAAGCCTTATCTTTGCAACAGTAACTTGCATTTCAATTTAAGTCACAGCGGCAATTTTGTTTTATGTGTCTGCGGTGAAGAAAAGGTCGGCTGTGACATTCAATTGCTGAAAGAATGTAATGAAAAAATAGCAAAAAGGTTTTTCTCGAATTCCGAATTTCAGCTTTTGAGTAAAAGCGAAAACAAGGATTCCGATTTCACAAGAATATGGACTTTGAAGGAAAGTATTCTGAAATATTACGGAGTCGGAATTTCCGGCGGACTGGACAGCTATGATTTTTCCGGATACATTAAAGAAAATCATTTTGTGGCATATGGTTTGAATTTCACGGTTCGGCAGACAGATGAATATGTTGTTTCGGTCTGTTCTGAAACCGATGAAATTGAACTTTATTCAATAAATGAGGAAATAATTAAAAAAAGGAATTAAAACCGAAAGGAGAATATTATGAACTCATTCAAGTACATTAAAAGTAAATTAGGCTACGGAGTAGGTGCCATCGGTCTGGATTTGAGCTATGGTATGTTCTATTCTTTTCTTGCCAAGTATCTCACTGATGTTTTAGGTCTCGGAGCAGGCTTCCTGCTTGTGCTGACTCCTATCGCAAGAATCTGGGATGGCATCAACGACCCGATGATGGGTACAATTGTTGATAACACCCACACAAAAATGGGTAAGTACAGACCTTGGATTCTCAGAGGTACAATGCTCAATGCAGTTGTTCTTGTGCTTCTTTTCACAAACCCCTTCAAGCTTACAGGCGTTGCCCTTTGTGCTTATGTGGCTGTTATGTATGTTGCATGGGGTATGTCAAACACTCTTGCAGACATTCCTTATTGGTCAATGGTGCCTTCTTTCACAAGTGACCCCAAGGAAAGAAATCTTATTTCAACAGTAGCAAGAGCTTTTTCAGGTATCGGTCAGGGTATGGTTTCAATTCTCGCTCCTGTTATCATGACTGCAGTAAGTGTTACAACAGCAGTTGGTGAAAACGGTGAAACGGTAAAGGTTCACGATGCACGAAGCTATTTTATCTGTGCACTTGTATGTGCGATTATGCTTGTAATTTTCGCCGGTACTTCTGTTGCAACAACCAAAGAAACAATAACAACTCAGGCAACAGAAAAATTCTCATTCAAAAGAGCACTTGAAATCATCAAATCAAACGATCAGCTTCTTGTGTTTATGCTCTTTGCAATGATTTCAAATGCAGGCTGGTATCTCACTTCGGGTGTAGCTACATATTACTTTGATGTTGTTGTCGGAGACGCAAGTAAACAGTCAATGTTCTCCACCTTCCAGGCTGTTGGCTCTGTGGTTGGTCTTTTGCTTCTTCCCGTTCTCACAAAATATATGTCTAAACGTAAAGCATATCAGGCATCACTGATTATTGCTGCAGTCGGATATTCAGGCATGACAGTCGGTGCTGTAACAGGTGTGCTTATGATTATGAATGTTTCATATTGCATCTGCGCTATCGGTATGGCTTCAATGTTTATTGCACAGACCATTTTCCTTGCCGATGTTGTTGACTATGGCGAAGTTAAAATGGGCTTCAGAGCTGAATCAATTACCTTCTCAATGAAAGGCTTCCTTCAGAAAATGGCTTATACGCTGCAGACAATAATTCTGTTTGTAAGCCTCGGCGTTTCAAAATATGACGGTACACTTCACAATCAGAATCCTCAGAGTGCAAAGGTTGCCATAACCCTTATGCTTTGTGTCATTCCCATTGCCTTATTTATTATTTCACTTATTGTATTTACAAAGAAATTCAAGCTTCACGGAGCTTATATGGACGAGGTTACAGCAATTGTTACCGAAAACAGAAAGAAAAGAGAAGCAGCAAACGGCTGATAACATCAAAACAAGCCTCCATCGTCTGAATTGCGATGGAGGCTTTTATATGAGTCCTTTTATTTGTACTGAGTTTAATTAGGATAAATTCTTTTGTTTACAAACAAATTTTGTTGTGGTAAAATATCAGCATCTTGATATGTTATATCCCATGAAAAATTTTCATAAAAATCATTGGGTGATGTTTATGAAAAAAGCGTTATATGTTACTTTTAGCTTCAAGGTGTTTTTCACCGCAGTTACATTGTCATTGTTGTGCATTTCTGCGGGAATACTTTTCGGTATGAGAAATCAGGTTGTTATGTCTTCCTCAGTTGTTACCAAAGCACCGCTTATCATTATCGATGCCGGTCATGGCGGTGAGGACGGCGGCACTCAATCTTCAAGCGGAATTATAGAAAAGGATATAAATCTTCAGATTTCAAAAAAGGTTAATGAGATATTCCGTTCTCTCGGATATGAAACAATAATGACAAGAGAAGAGGACACCTTGATTTATGACTCCGTGTGTAAAACACAGCGTGAAAAGAAGGTTTCGGATATACATAACCGTATGGAAATCATTGAGAAATATCCGGACAGTATATTTTTGAGTATACATCAGAATCATTATTCTGAAAGCAAGTATAACGGAGCACAGGTGTTTTATTCACCGAATAATGAAATCAGCAGACTTATTGCTGAATCAATTCAAAACAACATAATTTCACTTGTGCAAAGCGAAAACACAAGAAAAATCAAGGAAAGCGGAACCGAAATATATCTTCTTTATCATGCGGAAAATCCCGCAGTTATGGTTGAGTGCGGCTTTTTATCTAACCCCGGAGAAGCTTTGCTTTTAAAGGATGACGACTATCAGAAAGAAATTTCTCTTGCAATTGTAGCTGGAGTTACGGAATATTTAAAAGGAGAATGACTATGGCTCAGAAGTCTAAAACAGTATATATCTGCTCAAATTGCGGCTATGAAACACCGAAATGGCTCGGAAAATGTCCGGAATGCGGCGAGTGGGCGACTCTTGAAGAAAGTGTAAAGGAATTTTCTGTTCAGAAGGGAAAATCACCTCTTGCCGGAAAAAGCAGAAGCGTTACTTCGTATGCACTCAAGGATATAGCTTTTGATAATGAACTCAGATATAAAACGGGTATGAAGGAGCTTGACCGTGTTCTCGGTGGCGGCATTGTCAAAGGGTCGCTTGTTCTTTTAAGCGGTGACCCGGGTATTGGTAAATCCACGATTCTGCTTCAGATTTGTCAGTGCCTCGGTAAGAGCCTCAGAATACTGTATGTTTCGGGCGAAGAGTCATATAATCAGATACGCCTTCGTGCAGACAGACTCAAGGTTAATACCGAAAATCTTTTCATTCTTTGCGAAACTGATGTTCAGGCAATTTGTGAGCATATAAATTCCACCTCACCGGATTTGGTAATTGTTGACTCAATTCAGACTATGAATTTTACCGAACTGAATTCTTCACCGGGATGTGTCACACAGGTTCGTGAATCTTCCAATATTCTCATGAGAACTGCCAAAGGTCTTTCAATACCGATTATCATGGTCGGTCATGTCAACAAAGATGGCAATATTGCAGGACCCAAGGTGCTTGAGCACATTGTTGATGCAGTTTTATATTTTGAAGGTGAAAGGAATCTTTCCTTCAGAATTCTCAGAGCTGTTAAAAACCGATACGGCTCTACCAATGAGATTGGTGTTTTTGAAATGTTCGACACGGGACTCCGTGAGGTTGAAAATCCTTCAGAAATGCTGATTTCAGGCAGACCGAAAAATACGCCGGGCAGTTGTGTTGCTTGCGTAATGGAAGGCACACGACCGCTTCTTGCCGAAATTCAAGGGCTTGTTTGTTCAACCGGCTTCGGCAATCCGAGAAGAATATCCAATGGCTTTGATTTCAACCGTCTTGCAATGCTTATTGCCGTTCTTGAGAAAAGGGGAGGATACTACTTTTCTAATATGGATGCCTATATCAACATTGTCGGAGGCATGAAGCTTGATGAGCCTGCTTTGGATTTAACCATTGTTATGGCTTTGGTCTCATCGCTGAAGGATTATGCATTGAGAGATGATGTTTTAGCTTTCGGCGAAATTGGTCTTGCAGGCGAAATAAGAGGTGTTTCTCATTGTGAGCAAAGAATCAAGGAGGCATCAAGGCTTGGCTTCAATCGTTGCATTATTCCTAAAAGCAACTATAAAAATATTTCTGCTTCACTGAAAAAGGAAATTGAAATTATCGGAGTCAAAACAATCAGGGAAGCTTTTGAGGCGATTATCTTATGATCAGCTTTGTCGAAAACACAAATCTGCCTTGCGGCAAAGTAAAAGCTTTGATTTGCGCAGGCAATGACAATGAAATTCTTGATTTTTTTGAAAGTCACGGAATCGAAGCTTTCAAAGTATCCTCAAATGAAAATATCGACTCATCTGTCTCATCTCATGCCGATATGAGTGCTCTGCATTTGGGCAGAGAAAGGATAATCGTAGATAAAATGCAAGTCATTCTTAAGCATAAGCTTGAGGAAATTGGAATGACGGTTTTTGAAACAAGTGAGAAGATATCAGGCTGTTACCCTCATGATATTAAGCTCAACTTCACTCTGCTTGGAAGAAGGGCTTTCGGAAAATTCGGATATGCAGATAAAGTCTTATGTGAATTGCTTTCGGGGAAAGAAATTATATCTGTCAGGCAAGGCTATTGCAAATGCTCCGTTCTTGTTGTAAGGGAAAATGCTGTTATAACTGACGATGTAGCGATACATCATAAAATGCTTGAAAACGACGTTGACAGCCTTTTGATAAATAAAGGTGACATTTCTTTGCCGGGACATGAATATGGCTTTATCGGTGGTGCTTCAGGCAAAATTTCGGAGAATGAAGTTGTTTTCTTCGGAAATATCAGAAATCACCGTGACTTTGAAAAAATAAATTCTTTTCTTGCAAAGCATGGCTGTGACTTTGTCTGCACAGATGACGGATGCCTTCGTGATATCGGAGGCATAATCCCGATTGTTGAGGAAAAATTGAGAAATTGAAATTTTTCTATTGATTTAAAACAATAAACATAGTATAATATATACACCTGACATGAAGACGGATTTTCCCTCTGAGGATAAGGTGACAGTTTAATTAAAAATTTTATTCTGTTGCTATGCCTTTTTTGTCGGCTTAGCAGCTTTTTTTATTTTTGGAGGTCGGATATGGAAACCAGGGTTGCTGTTATGAGTATAATTGTTGAAAACGGTGAAACCGTTGAGAAGTTGAATTCAATTTTGCATGATTACGGAGAGTATATAATCGGCAGAATGGGCATACCTTACAGACAAAGAAACATTAACATCATAAGCATTGCGATTGATGCTCCTCAGAACACCATTTCAGCTCTTTCGGGCAAAATCGGAAAGCTTGACGGCATCAGTGTCAAAACTGCTTTTTCGGGTGTGATAAGTAATGAATAATGAATTAAGAGTCATTATAAATAAGCTTATAAAAAATCACAGCTTAACGGTTGATGAATACGAAAAACTGATTTCTCTTCGCTGTGAAGAAGCTGCGGAAATCCTTAAAGCTGAGGCAGTCAACCTGAGAAAAAAGATATATGGCAATAAGGTTTTCATAAGGGGACTTATCGAAGTCGGAAACATTTGTAAAAATGATTGTTACTATTGCGGAATCAGAAAAAGCAACAAAAGCTGTGAGCGTTACAGGTTAACGGGAGATGAAATTCTTGCCTGTTGTGAAAATGGCTATCAATTAGGCTTTCGTACCTTCGTTTTGCAGGGTGGAGAGGATGCGTACTTTTCCGATGACTTTCTTTCTGACATAATTAAGAGCGTTAAGAAAAGATATCCTGATTGTGCTGTTACTCTTTCCCTGGGTGAAAGAAGCAGAGAATCCTATGAAAGGCTTTTCAATGCGGGTGCAGACAGATATCTTCTTCGCCACGAAACAGCAGACGAAGAACATTACAGAAAGCTTCACCCTGAAATTCTTTCTCTGAAAAACAGAATAGCTTGTCTTGAAAATCTTAAAGAAATCGGTTATCAGGTCGGCTGTGGCTTTATGGTAGGCTCACCGTGTCAGACTGCGAAAAATATCGCAAAGGATCTGAAATTCATCGAAGAATTCAAACCTGATATGTGTGGAATCGGTCCGTTTATTCCTCATAAAGACACTCCATTCAGGGATGAAAAATCAGGAACGGTGGAGCTGACCTGTTATCTTCTTTCTGTTATAAGAATTATTCACCCGAACATTCTTCTTCCTTCAACTACGGCACTTGGTACGGTTGAAGACGGCGGAAGGGAAAAAGGTATTCTTGCTTCAGCGAATGTTGTTATGCCTAATCTTTCACCGGTTATGGTGAGAAGCAAGTATCTTCTTTATAATAACAAACTGAATACAGGTGCCGAATCTGCCGAAAAACTGCAACAGCTTAAAAAAATTATCTCCGACATCGGTTATGAAGTCGTTTGTGACCGTGGAGATGTAATAAAATAAAAGATTAAGAAAGGATGATATTAAATGGCAGTATATAACCCAAAATCTTTAAAAGCAGAGGAATTTATCAATGACGAGGAAATCCTCGCTACTCTTGAATATGCTGAAAAGAACAAAAACAATGCAGAGCTTATTGATGAAATTCTTGAAAAAGCGAGACCCAAAAAGAACGGTAACGGTGTGTCCTGTGCGGGTCTTACACATCGTGAAGCATCAGTTCTGCTTGCTTGTGAAATTCCTGAAAAAATTCAGAAAATTTACGAAATAGCTGAAGAAATCAAGCTCGCATTTTATGGCAACAGAATTGTTATCTTTGCACCGCTTTATCTTTCAAATTACTGTGTAAACGGATGTGTTTATTGTCCGTATCACATGAAAAACAAGCATATTGCAAGAAAAAAGCTCACTCAGGAAGAAGTGAAGGCTGAGGTAATTGCACTTCAGGATATGGGACATAAGCGTCTTGCTATTGAAGCAGGTGAGGACCCGAAGAACAATCCCATTGAATATATCCTTGAATGTATCAAAACCATTTACAGTGTTCACCATAAAAACGGTGACATCCGCAGAGTGAATGTAAATATTGCTGCAACAACAGTTGAAAATTACAGAAAGCTCAAGGAAGCCGGCATCGGCACATATATTCTGTTTCAGGAAACCTATCATAAACAGAGCTATCTTCAGCTTCATCCCACAGGTCCCAAGCATGATTATGACTATCATACCGAAGCTATGGACAGAGCAATGGAAGGTGGGATTGATGATGTTGGTCTCGGTGTTCTGTTTGGCCTTGAAATGTATAAATATGAATTCGCCGGGCTCATTATGCACGCAGAACACCTTGAAGCCGTTCACGGTGTAGGGCCTCACACAATCAGTGTGCCGAGAGTAAAACGAGCTGATGACATTGACCCGGATGCTTTTGATAATTCAATTTCAGATGAAATATTTGAAAAAATCACTGCATGTATCCGTCTTGCTGTTCCTTATACAGGCATGATCATCTCTACAAGAGAAACAGAAGAAGTGAGAACAAAGCTTCTTCGCCTCGGTGTTTCTCAGGTGAGTGGTGGTTCGAGAACCTCTGTCGGCGGTTACACACAGGAAGAAAGACCTCATGATACAGAACAGTTTGATGTTTCTGACCAAAGAACACTTGATGAGGTTGTTGCATGGCTTATGGAAAACGGCCATATTCCTTCGTTCTGTACCGCTTGTTACCGTGAGGGCAGAACAGGTGACAGATTTATGTCGCTTTGTAAAAACGGTCAGATAATCAACTGTTGTCACCCTAATGCGCTCATGACTTTAACGGAATATCTCGTTGACTATGCAAGTGAAAGAACAAAGGAAATCGGTTTTAGAATGATTGATGATGAAATCGAAAAGGTTACAAAGGATAAGGTAAAGCAGCTTGCAAAGCAGAATATCGAGGATATTAAAAATTCAAATCGCAGGGACTTCCGTTTCTGATGAAAGGAGTGCTTTATGAACCTTAATTCTCTTCCTTCTTCTGAAAGAGTTCATATCGGTTTTTTTGGCTTGAGGAATGCAGGCAAATCAAGTCTTGTCAACGCTGTAACCGGTCAGAGCTTATCTGTTGTGTCAGATGTAAAAGGTACAACAACTGATCCGGTGAAAAAATCAATGGAGCTTTTACCGATAGGCCCTGTTGTTATCATCGACACTCCGGGTATCGATGATGAAGGCGGTCTTGGTGAGCTTCGTGTGAAAAAGGCAAAGGAAATGCTTTCAAAAACAGATGTTGCAATACTTGTGACAGATGCTGTGAAGGGACTTCAGAAGGCTGAAAAAGATCTGATTGCTGTTTTTGAAGATAAAGACATTCCTTATATTGTGGCGTTCAATAAAGCTGATTTAAAAGAAAATACGGATATCGGCTCGAAAAACGAAATTGCTGTCAGTGCTTTAACGGGAAAGAATATAAATGAACTGAAGGAGCTCATAGGAAGTCTTGTTAAAGCCGGCGGGAAAAGTAAGCCTATTGTCAGAGATCTGATAAAATCCGGGGACAGAGTTATACTTGTTATTCCTATTGATAAATCCGCACCGAAGGGCAGATTGATTTTGCCGCAGCAAATGACAATCCGTGAAATTCTCGACTGTGGCGCCGTTGCAATTACCTGCCGTGACACTGAGCTCAGCGAAACATTGACTTGCTTCAACGGAGCACCAAAGCTCATTATAACTGACTCCCAGGCTTTTGGAAGGGTTTCACAAATTGTCCCTGACAATATTCCCATGACATCATTTTCAATCCTTTTTGCAAGGTACAAGGGTGAACTTACAGAGCTTGTCAAAGGTGCTTCGGTTCTTTCGGAGCTTAAGGACGGCGATAAGGTTCTTATCAGTGAGGGCTGTACTCATCACCGACAATGCAATGATATAGGCACGGTGAAAATGCCGGCATGGATCAAAGCGTTTTCGAATGCAAAACTTAATTTCGATTTCACAAGTGGGGGAGAATTCCCTGAGGATCTTAGCGGATATGCCTTAGTTGTTCATTGCGGCGGCTGTATGATAAATGAAAAAGAGATGAAGTCAAGAATTGAAAAATGTGTCAATTCCAAAGTACCGATTGTGAATTACGGTGTTGCGATTGCGCACATTCACGGAATACTGAAAAGGAGTCTTGAAGTGTTTCCCGGAGTGCTTGAAATTCTCGGATAATTTAAAAAGACATTACATCCTTGAAAGGTTGTAATGTCTTTTTTGACAGATTTAATTATTTTTTTGCGAGAAGCTCTGTAAGCTTAATCGAACCACTACACAAAAACTCGATGTTCTTTTCTTCGTAAACAGTGTCTTTCTTCGTATGTATCTTGTCCATATAAAGAAGCCCGCCTTTTGTTTTTTTCAGTGCAGCAACACCGACTCCGTACGGAAAGTTCGCCTGATCGGAGGGGTAAAAAACACCTTTTGTTGCAACTTCAACATTTATGCCGTTATCTGATGAAAATGATGTTTGAAGGTATGAAGCAAAATGCTCTGCACTGTTTTGTGCCACAATGAGTATGTTGTTGCCGTCTGAAACACAATCAAAATTCACAAGAAGCTTATTTTTCATTACCTTTCTGTGCTTCCTATAGTAAGAATATGAGCCCAAAAGACCGATTTCTTCAAAGTCAAAAAGTATAAAAGCAACATCATTTCGCAATTCGTCAGGCATTTTTGTCAGGGTGTCCACAACAGTCGTGACCCCCGATGTATTGTCGTTGGCAGTGTGCTTGTTCGCCGGACCTGCAACCATCAGAAATAAAAGTACATATAAAGAAACCAAGCCGAAGATTGGTGCAAAATCCGGAATTAAAAATGACGCTGCGAACGTAACACAAAAGGACAAAAGGAAAATCAGACAAACCAATACGAGCTGATAGAGAAGATAAACCAATATATTTTTCGGCGTTATAAAATTCGGTATCGGCATCGCAGCACAGGTATCGTAATGAGCTGTGAAGGTTACCTTAGCCTTTTCAGGGTTTCCGATAACAATATTTCTTGAACGGAAAAGACCTTTTTCAATTTTAATATCGTATCCTACACTTGTTACATAATTTGTCAGCCAAGCGGTGAATTCTTCTTTCTGTTTTCGTGTTTTTCTGACCTGAAAGCGCTCCAGAATAATTTCAGTAGTTTCTGTCATAGTAAAATCTCCTAAAAAAACAGAGGGTGAAATGCCCTCTGTTTTTGAATTTTATTTAAGTTTATAAGCCTCGATATAATCGTTGATTTTCTGAATGGGGTTGAGGAAGGGGCTCACTGATCTGTCATGGTTGAGTGTGTCAATGATGAGAGCTACATACTTTGACATATCAACTGAATAATACCAGGGCTTCTCAAGAAGAGCAGGTGTCTGATAAATAAGATTTGTTGTGAAAATCTTGTCAAAAATGCCTTCTTCAAAAGCCTTGTCAAAACGTTCGAGACCTGAGGAGAAAAGACCGAAGGAGGAGAAGACAAAGATTCTCTTAGCCTTAAGCTTTTTAAGCTGACGGCATACATCAAGCATTGAATCGCCGCTTGAAATCATGTCATCAACCACGATAACATCCTTACCTTCAACATTGGTGCCGAGGAATTCATGTGACATAATCGGGTTTCTGCCATCAACAACCTTTGAATAATCTCTGCGCTTATAGAACATACCAAGCTGAACACCGAGAACCTGTGAATAATAAACACATCTGCCCATGCCGCCTTCGTCAGGGGAAATCATCATGGTATTTTCGGGAGTAAATTTAATGTCGTTGTTAAGGCTCTTGGCGATAGCCTTGATCATCTGATATGTTGGTGAAACGCTTTCAAAACCGATTTTGATTGCATTCTGAATTCTCGGGTCATGTGCATCAAAGGTAATGATGTTGCTTACACCCATGTTTTCAAGTTCCTGAAGTGCAAGTGCGCAGTCGAGTGATTCTCTTGTTGTTCTTCTGTGCTGTCTTCCTTCATAAAGCATAGGCATAATAACAGTAATTCTCTTGGCCTTGCCTGCACAAGCTGAAATTACTCTCTTAAGATCAGCGAAATGATCGTCCGGGCTCATAGGAACCTGAAGCGGTTTACCGTCTGCGTCCTTAAGGTCATACATCTTATAAGTAACACTGTAATTGAAGCAATCTGAAATTATGAACAGATCGTATCCTCTGATTGATTCGTTTATAACACCCTTACCTTCACCTGTTGAAAATCTCGGGAAAGCTGCATCGAGAATATATGAATCTCTGTGATATCCCTTAAGGTGAAGATTGCTGTGCTCTTTTTCAAACTTTTCTCTGCATTCAACAATCTGGTCGCTGACTTTTTTTGCTAATTCTTCACAGCCTCTCATTGCAATGATACCAAGACGACCCTGAGGAATGGTATCAAGATATTCGGTTAATGAAGTTGTTGTTGACATTTTATTTTACCCCCAATTCTTTCTGATTCTCTGAAATCTAAATGTCCTTACATATATTTTACTGTTTTCTACAAACTTTTCAATAGATTTACAGTAATTGACAGATAGAATTATATCGGATATTTACCCCTATATTTTGTGCATTTTAACAATTTATGTACCATTATATATTAAAACAGCCCCTTGCCGATGAAGCGTAGGGGCTGTTTATGATACTTATTGATGAATATGTACATCAAGCTGATTGAAGGGTATTGAAATTCCGTTTTCATCGAATGCAAGCTTAACTTTTTCCTGCATCATGAAATAAACATCCCAATAATCTGCAACATTGCACCAGATTTTTGCCACAAGGTTGATTGAGCTTGCCTGATGCGAATCAACATATACCTTCGGTTCGGGATCCTTGAGAATAAGCTCACTGCGTTCTGCCACACCAAGAATAACATTCTTTGCCCTGTGAATATCATCTGAATAGCTGATTGAGTAAATAAGATTTACCAATCTCTTATCTTCCGCTGAATAGTTGATAATGTGATTTGAAGTGATGTGTGAATTGGGGATAATCACACGCTTATTGTCGGCAGTTATAATAACCGTATCCATAAAACGGATATCCGCAACACTGCCCGATACACCGTTAACCTCAACAAAGTCACCTGTTTTGAAGGGGCGGTTGAGAAGAATCTGAATACCGCTTGCAAACTGTGATACACTTGCCTGAAGACCGAGACCGGCAGCGAGACCTGCACCACCAATGGCAGCCACAAATGAGCTCAGGTCAAAGAACATGGAAACTGCTGTCATGACAACGAAAATTTTGATGAAAGCCGAAACAATTCTTCTGATAAAATTGTAAACCGTCGGGTCAACATTTTTGGCTTTCATGGCCTTCACAAGAAGATTTGAAACGAGCTTTGCTGCTAAAAATCCGGCAACGAGAATCACAACAGCAATAACAAGTGTGGGCAGCTTTTCGATAACCTTGTTAACAAGGTCAAGCTTTTCCCACCATGAAACAACATTGTCAACAGCCTGTGAAGCATCAACAAACTGACCGCTTTCATCAAGAAAAATATTGCTTGTGGTTGTTGCATCGGTCACAGCTTCTGTTGTATCGGCAGTGAGAAATCTGAAAAAATTTTGCATATATTTTTCCTCCTTAATTTTTCTATATTCTAACATATAATCATTTTATTTGCAATTAAATCTGAAAATATATTGACATTGTTTTTTTTTATCGGTATAATTTGAAATTGAATTTCATTTTCAAATCGAGGTGTTTTAATGTCCGGCTCAACATATAATACAAAGCAAAAGCAGTTGATAAAGAGTGTTATGACCGACAACAAAGACAAGCAGTTAACCTGTGAGGAAATTGCTGATTTGTTGAAAAACATGGGTACTCCCGTCGGTAAAACAACAGTTTATCGTTTTCTTGAGAAGCTTACCGAAAACGGTGAAGTGAGAAAATTTATCGGAATAAACGGAAAAAGCACTTCATTTCAATTGATTGATAAGGAGCTTAAATGTGAGGAGCATCTTCATCTTCGTTGCACCGAGTGCGGAAAGCTTTTTCATTTAGGCTGTGAATTTATGAATGGTGTCGGTGAGCATATTCAGAAGCATCACCGTTTCCGTATAGATAACTCAAAGACGGTCATTCTGGGCCTTTGCGAAAACTGTCAATAAAATTGAGGTGTTTAAATTGTCTTTGATAAGCTGCAAAAATGTATATCTCAGCTATGAAAATAACAGCGTTGTTGAAGATTTGAGCTTCGTTGTTAATGAAGGGGATTATCTTTGTGTTGTCGGTGAAAACGGAAGCGGCAAAAGTACGCTGATAAAAGCAATACTTGGTCTCAAGCAGACTGCCGACGGTCATCTTCATTTCGGTAACGAAATTAAAAGCGGTGAAATTGGATATTTGCCTCAGCAAAGCTCAGCTCAGAAGGATTTTCCCGCAAGTGTGTTTGAAGTTGTGCTTTCAGGCTGCATCGGTGAAAAGAAAGGCATATTCTTTTCAAAAAAGAATAAAGAATACGCCTTGGAAAACATGAAAAAGCTTGACATTGAGCATCTGAAGAATAAATGCTACCGTGAGCTTTCAGGCGGTCAGCAGCAAAGGGTTCTTCTTGCAAGAGCATTATGTGCGGGCAAAAAAATTCTTTTACTTGATGAGCCTGTAACAGGTCTCGATCCTGTTGTAACGAATGAATTTTATGCTTTGATCAAAAAAATCAACATTGATTTCGGAATAACAATTGTTATGGTATCTCATGATCTTCAGGCGTGTCTTGGCTTTGCAACACACATTCTTCACTTAAAGAAAACGAACAGCTTTTTCGGAACACGAGATGAATACATGTTGAGTGACGCTTATATGAAATATACGGGAGGAAAAATAAATGCTTGATGTTATGAATCTGCTTTTTTCTCAGGAATTTCTTTTTCGGGCATTGATTGTCGGTGTTCTGATTTCGCTTTGCACGGCGCTTCTTGGTGTCAGCCTTGTTCTCAAGCGTTTTTCAATGATCGGTGACGGTCTTTCTCATGTTGCCTTCGGTGCAATGGCTATCGCAACTGCAGCAAGCATAGCTCCCTTATATTTCGCTCTGCCGATTGTTGTTATTGCCGCTTTTCTGCTTCTCAGAATGAGTGAAAGCGGCAAAATCAAGGGCGATGCGGCAATAGCTTTGATTTCGACAGGGGCACTCGCTGTCGGCGTTATGGCAACATCAATGACAACGGGAATGAATGTCGATATCTATAACTATATGTTCGGCAGCATCCTCACTATGAGTGAAAGTGATGTTGTTATAAGCTCCGTTGTTTCGGTTGTTATAATCGCACTGTTTATACTTTTCTATCATGAAATTTTTGCTGTAACATTTGATGAAAGCTTCGCAAAAGCAACAGGAACGAAAGTCAGCGTATATAACATGCTTATCGCCGCCTTAACAGCCGTAACAATTGTTATCGGAATGAGAATGATGGGAGCACTGCTTATTTCTTCTCTGATAATTTTTCCGACGGTAACCTCAATGAGGATTTGCAAAAGCTTCAAAAGAGTTGTCATAAGCTCTGTCATTGTTTCAATTTTTTGTTTTGTGTCAGGCTTGATTCTTTCAGTCAAGGTTGAAGCCCCGACGGGCGCAAGCGTTGTAATAATGAATATGTTCATGCTGCTTGTTTTCACTCTCATCAGGGTGATTTTGCAGATACCGGCAAAAAACAAGCTCCATTCCTTCAAAAAACTCCTCATTGCTATTGTTTGTGTTGTATCTGCATCGGTTTATTGTGCAGCTATGTTCAGTGGCAGCTTTGTTGCATATGAAAAGGAGAAAACCTCCGTGGTGGCAACGACCTTTGCACCGTATGACTTTGCAAGACAGATAACAGGCGACTGTGCCGATGTTGAAATGCTTCTTTCACCCGGTGGTGAAAGTCACACATACGAGCCTACACCGGGAGATATAATGAAAATTAAGGAATGTGATGTTTTTGTTTACGGTGGAGGAGAATCAGAAGCATGGGTTGAAACTATTCTGGATTCAATTGATTCCGAAGTCAGGCTTGTTAAAATGATGGATGTTGTTGAACTGTACGAGGAAGAAACAGATGATGAATCCCATAATCACGGTCATGAGCATGAATATGATGAACATGTCTGGACCTCACCTTTGAATGCAATCAGAATAACTGAAGCTGTTTGTGAAGCTCTTTGCACTGCTGACGGTGAAAATGAAATGGCATATCGTCGAAACACAGCAGAATACATTAACGAGCTGCAGCTTCTTGATGAGTCGTTCGAAGAGCTTATGACGCTGAGAGAAAGAGACTGTATAATAATCGGTGACAGATTCCCCTTAAGATATTTTACAGAAAGATATTCCTTGGATTATTTTGCTGCCTTTCCGGGTTGCTCAGCTCAGGTAGAGGCTAATCCTGTTACAATTTCTACTTTATGTGATAAGATTGACAAGGAAGGAATTCCGGTTGTTTTTAAGGTTGACCTCAGCAAAGGTGAGGTTGCCGAAACAATTTCAGAACAAACGGGGGCAGAGGTCGAAACTCTTTATTCTTGCCATGTAATCACTGCTTCAGATTTTGAAAACGGCGAAACATACATAAGTCTTATGAAAAGAAATCTTGAAGCGCTCAGGAAAGCACTGATATAAAATTGAAGCTGTCTTGGTATCCGTACCTGACAGCTTCAATTTATTTAAAAGTGTGTTAAACTAATTTCAAATAATTACTGTTTTAAATTATGCATAAAATGTTGATTTAATTCTTCGGTTGTTGTATAATCATATATCGTATTTGTTTTTTTGAAATTGTTAAAGGAATGATATAAATGGCAGTTAATTTAATTCACAAGGCTATGCCTACCGTGGCTCTCAGGGGAATAGTCATTTTCCCGGGTACCAGATTCCATTTTGATGTGGGAAGAAAGAAATCAGTTTCTGCAATCAAGGCGGCAATGAATGATAATCAGAAGCTTTTCCTTGTTGCTCAGAAGGATGTTCAGGTTGAAAATCCCGAAAGCTGTGATTTGTTTGACACCGGTGTTATAGCAACAATAAGGCAGGTTATTAAATCACCCGATGCCGATTACATGAGAGTGGTTGTTGAAGGTGAATGCAGGGCACAGATAAGTGAAATTCTTCAGGCATCACCGTATTTTATCTGTGATGTCAAGGAAAGAAAAAGCACAAGCCTTAAAAATACAGACGATGCATATATAAGCGCTCTTTTAAGAAAGGTAAAGGATGCTTTTGATGAGTTCATCCATTTATCAACAGGGGATTTTGAGGATGCGCTGAAGATTTTTTATTCTGATTCTCCAGATACAGTTGCCGATACGGTCGCTTCAAGCACAATTATAAAATATGAAGACAGGCAGATGCTTCTCAAGGAGCTGAATCCTGTTCTCAGACTCGAAAAGCTTTATTCCTTGCTTTTGAAGGAAAATGAAATTCTTCGAATCGAGGGAAATATCGAAAATAAGGTAAATGCTCAGATGGAAAAGAACCAAAGAGAGTATTATCTTAAAGAAAAAATCAAGACAATTGCCGATGAACTTGGCGAGGGCGAAGATATACTCAGCGAGGTTCAGAATTATCGCTTGAAAATCAAAGAGCTTCAATGCAATGAACAGATAAGAAAAAAACTCACTGCCGAGTGCGATAAGCTCTCTAAAATGACGGGCAATTCCGCAGATGCAACAATAACAAGGGCTTACCTCGATTCAGCTTTGGCTTTGCCCTTCGGCAAATATACCGTTGACAGATATGATTTGCAGCTTGCGAGAAAAACTCTTGACAGGGATCATTACGGACTTAAAAAGGTTAAAGAGCGATTCATCGAAATGCTTGCCGTTAAAGAAAGAACGGAAGATGTCAAAGGCCAGATTATCTGCCTTGTAGGTCCTCCGGGTATCGGTAAAACCTCGATTGTGCGCTCTGTTGCTGAGGCTATGGACAGAAAGTATGTCCGTATGTCATTGGGCGGTGTAAGCGATGAAGCTGAAATCAGAGGTCACAGAAAAACCTATGTCGGAGCAATGCCCGGAAGAATTGTGAATGCACTTACTCAGGCGGGCTCCTTCAATCCCATAATTCTGCTTGACGAAATTGATAAGCTCGGAAAGGATTATAAGGGTGACCCTGCCGCAGCTCTTCTTGAGGTTCTTGACCCTGAGCAGAATAATACTTTCAGAGATAACTACATTGAATTTCCGATTGATCTCAGCAAGGCTTTGTTCATTACAACAGCCAACGATGCTTCTTCGATTCCGGGGCCGTTGTATGACCGAATGGAGGTTATAGAGCTTACGAGCTATACCCCTGAAGAAAAGTTTATGATTGCAAAAAATCATCTCACCAAAAAGCAGATAAAAATGCATGGTCTCAACGGCAGTCTTCTCCGATTTTCCGATGAAGGTCTCAGATATATAATCGAAAATTATACAAAAGAGGCCGGTGTCAGAAGGCTCGAGCAGACAATCGGTGCTGTTTGCCGCAAATGTGTTGTAAAGCTGTCTGATGAAAATGCGAAAAGAATCACAGTTACAAAAGCACTTGTCAGATCGCTTCTCGGACCTGAAAAATACAGGAATGATTCGATACTCAAGGAAGATCTCGTCGGTGTTGTAAACGGTCTTGCATGGACAAGTGTCGGCGGTGAAATTTTGCAGGTTGAGGCTGTTACCATGGATGGCGATGGTAAGCTTGAGCTTACAGGCTCGCTCGGTGATGTTATGAAGGAATCGGCAAAGGCCGCCTTGAGCTATATCAGAAGTCTTAGAGAAAAATATAACATTGATTATGATTTGTTTACCAAAAAGAACATCCATATCCATGTTCCTCAGGGTGCTGTTCCTAAGGACGGACCTTCTGCAGGTGTAACAATATCAACAGCCCTCCTTTCTGTGCTTACCGGCAGAAAGGTTGACAGAAATCTGGCAATGACCGGTGAAGTAACTTTAACGGGCAGAGTTCTTCCTATCGGAGGTCTTAAGGAAAAATCCATGGCAGCCTATAAAGCCGGAATCAAAAAGATAATTATTCCTCAGGATAATTACAGCGACTTATGGGAAATTGACGATGTTGTTAAGGATAATGTTGAATTTATACCCGTAACAAGCCTTGATGAAGTTTTCAGGGTCGCTTTAAAGGAAAGGGAAGATATGAGCACAATTTCCGAGTCCTCGGTCAAATTTGAGCCTCATGATATAATAATCAGCAACAGGAGGAAAAAAGATGAGATTCGATAATGCAGTTTTTGAAACCTCTTTCGGCACCTCCGGGCAGCTTAAAACATCTGATTTGCCTGAGATTGCTTTTTCAGGCAGGTCAAATGTGGGAAAAAGCTCACTTCTTAATCGTCTTCTCGGTAGGAAATCTCTCGCAAGAGTCAGCTCAATGCCGGGAAAAACGGTTACAATTAACTTTTTTAAGCTTGATTCATGCCGTTTTGTTGACCTGCCCGGTTACGGTTATGCTAAGGTTTCACATGATGAAAAAATCCGTTGGGCTGACCTTATGGAGGGGTATTTCTCTTCGGGAAGAAATCTTAAGCTTGTAGTTCAGCTTATTGATATGCGCCATGCCCCTTCGCAGCAGGATATCGATATGATTGAATATATGACAGCTAATGAAATACCCTTCATTGTTGCACTCACCAAGTGTGATAAACTCAATAAAAGTGAGAGAATGAAGCAGCTTTCTGAAATCTGCGGAATTCTCACAGCATATGGTAGTATCAGTGTTGTACCTTTTTCGGCAACAAAAGGGGAGGGCGTTGAAGAATTAAGAGGTCTTATTGCCAAAGCTCTTGAAAAATGAGGTGAGAGAATTTGAAAAAACTATTTTCAGAAAAAATGAAGGCAAACCCGATAATAGCCGGAGTCAAGGATATCAATAACCTTGAAGATGCTTTGAACTCGGAATGTGAAATCATATTTCTCCTTTGCGGAACAATTTTCAATCTCAAGGAAATTGTACAGAAGGCAAAGGATAAAAATAAGATAATTTTCATTCATGTTGATTTGGTTGACGGCTTTTCCAAGGATGCGACCGCCCTGAAATACATCAATGATGAAATCAGACCCGACGGAATAATTTCCACAAAAAACAGTCAGCTCAAGGTTGCAAAATCTCTTGGTATGCTGACCGTACAGAGGATTTTCATCATTGATTCACTTTCAATTGAAACAGCCGTCAAGGCATCTCAGATGATAAATCCCGATGCTATTGAAATAATGCCGGGGATTATGCCGAGAATTACCAAGCAGCTCAGTTCGAGTCTTGATGTGCCTGTTATTGTGGGCGGACTTATAAGCGAAAAAGAAGAAGTTTTAAACGCAATTGAAAGCGGAGCACTTGGTGTTTCCACATCAGCAAAAACTATCTGGGAGATGAAATTATGATAAACATCAGAAAGTATGAACCTAAAGATAAAGAAAATTTAGTTAAAGTTCTTTATGAAACATCATCATTGCCGATTGAAACCGAAGCACAAAGAAAGTTTCTTGAGCTTATGTTTAATGATTATTACACAGAAACAGAGCCTGATTGCTGTTTTGTTGCCGCAAATGAAGATGATGAGGCTGTGGGCTACATAATTTGTGCAAGGGATTTTGACACATATGCCAAGAATTTCAAGAATTTTTATCTGCCTGAAATTAAAGAACTCGGCTTCGGCTTTTACACAATGGCATTAGGTGAAATTTTTATTCACAAGCTCATTTCAAAAAAGTATCCCGCACATCTGCATATCGATATTCTTGATGTTTGTCAGGGTCAGGGTGTCGGAACAAGACTTGTCAGCGCACTTTCGGAATATCTCGGCTCAACGGGAACTCACGGCCTTATGCTTTCCTGTGGAATGAAGAACACAAAAGCTGTTAAATTTTACAAGAAAAATAACTTTAAAATTATCATGAATTTTATGGGAAACTGTCTCATGGGAAAAGAAGTATAATATTTTGTATAAAGCGCTTAATTCGGTCCATAATATTCACAAAAGGAGTTGACTTAAGATGCTTGATAAAATTGCTTTAATTCTCACTATCATCGGTGGTATCAACTGGGGCCTTATCGGTATTTTCCAATTTGATCTGGTTGCATGGATTTTCGGTGGACAAAGTGCTATTATCTCGAGAATCATTTACACCCTTGTTGCATTAGGCGCCATTTGGTGCATTTCCCTGCTTTTCGGTGAGAGAAAAGTTGTCAATGACGCTGAAAAGGAATAATAAAACTAAAAAGCGACTTGCTTGATTCCTCCTATGATAGATGCTTAATTCTACCATAGGAGGTTTCTTTTTATAGTATCTGCTTTCTCAACCTGCTGCACACTTCCGAAGCAAGTGCGATGGCAATAGGAACTGCCTCGGGATAAAAGAAAAAACTCCTTGAAGGATAAAACCTTCAAGGAGTCCTTGGCGGAGACGGCGAGATTCGAACTCGCGGGGGATTGCTCCCTAACTGATTTCGAGCAAAAGGCAGTATCTACCGCACCGCCCCTCTCCGTCCCTGAAAACTGCATCTGATACGCCACATTCTGCGAGATTTTGCAAAACCCACGAATTTTTGCGAGAAATTTGCGAGATAGATGCGAGAAAAAAGTAAAAACTCCTTTGGATATTCTCGGGTGAATAAACATAAGGAGAATAAGAATGAACCAAGAAAAACAAAGAGAAGCATATCAAAAGATGCTCAAAAAATGTCCCGATATCTTAACACCAATGAAAGCGGTTCGCTGGTCGCCCATCGGTAAAAACACCATCTACGCCGCACTCAAAAATGGTGAGATAGAATCCTATACATACAAAGGTGGTTACATCTTCACGAAGGACGCCTTCATAGATTACCTCGTCAAGACCACCAATGATAAAGGCAGAGGATATACCATCCGAGGTGATAAGAAATGTTGAGCAGCTTACCGCAAGTGCTATCAGGTGAACAAGTGCGTTGCGCCCTGCATATCAGCAAACGCAAGTGCGCCTGGATACTCAACAACGGCTTCATCAAATGCCAGAACACCGGCAAAAGAACAAGAAAATATACCGTGCTGAAGGAAGACCTGCTCACTTACATAGAGGACTCGACCAAACACCCCGAAAAATATGTCACACCATACGCCGAGTTCTCAACCACAAAGTATGGGAACACACGCAAACCCCGACCACGCAAAACAGGGTTTCCTTCCTCTCTGCCGTTATCCTTCCGCCCGTGGCTCAAACAGGAATTCGAAACCGTTCCCGATGCACTTACCGTACCGCAGGTCATCGCCACCACAGGCTACACCGATAACACCGTCAACCGCTGGCTCCGCCAAGGCCACCTAAAGTCCGTCCAAACACAAACTACAAAAATAATCCCAAAGATATGGCTCATCGATTTCTACTGCTCCTACGCCTACACCATAACAAATATGTCCGATAAGCACATCAAGCTTATGCAAAAATTCTTTAACAAATAACACAAAACCTCGGCTAAAATGAGTAAATCTCATATTTTAGCCGAGGTTTTATTTTTGTGAAACTTGTTTAATTAAGATAAAAAACTGAAATTTAAGAAAAAATGCAGTTAACGCTATATTTATTTGTTGCAAAAATTTAAGCATGGTGATATAATAAATTTGTCGAATTATAATTTTTTATGAGGTGTACTTATGGCTGTTAGTTACAAGAAACTATGGAAGCTCTTAATTGACCACGATATGAAGAAAAAAGATCTTGCTAAGGTTGCAGATATCAGTAATTATACTATCACAAAAATGAGCAAAGGTGAAAATGTTACTGTTGATACCCTTGGCAAAATTTGTGCTGCCTTAAATTGCGGTGTGGATGATATTATGGAATTCATCCCCGAGAAATAAAGTGAGGTCCTACCATGCTTGAAAAAATATTTGATCTTATAAAAAATAACTTTAAGAACCCAAAATTATACGTTTTTCTATTAATTATATTGTTAACGGCCTTAGTACTATTTCCTTATATTGACGCCAATTTCTTTTACTATAACCGAGTAAATGACCGTATTGATATTTTAACAAAAGTTTCTGAAATCAATATTGAGCAAATACAAGAAAATGAAATATTGCACAAAGAATACAATAGTATTCTCGCCGAAATTGATAAACAATCTACCGGAAGTGTAGGCAGTGTTTTCATAAAAGAATCTAACAATACAGTTAATTTGATCAAGTTTATAACTGGTGGCTCGCTTGTATGGATTATAGCATTGCTATGCTTTTTCATTAGGGGGTTTAAAAATTGGGGATATCGTATATTGGGATTCGTGTTTTTTGCAGGGCTTGGCTGTGTGTTTGGGCTTGCGGCTAAAGCAATACCTACTATTGCAAACCCTATGGTAAATTATATTGGTTTTCCAGTTTTACTCATAATTGTAATTGCGTTGCTTGCTACTGTAGGAAAAAATAAGAAAAGTGTTTAGGGGTTAAATAATGATAACAGAGTTTATAATTGAAGTTTTGTCTTCGCTTATGTCTGGTTTGACGGGTATTAGCGATACTTTTATTGAACTGTTCTTTAGAAAAAAACAGATATTAAAGGAAGACAAAAAGAAACAAGAAACATTATCAAAAAAACTCGAAAAACTGACCGAGAATCTTCACGAAACATCTGTGCTAATGGCGGAAATAGAAACGGAATTTCAACAGCAAAAAGAATTAGCCGAAAAATGGAGCAAAGAGGCTGAAACTTCGCAAATCATAGCATCCATGAGTGAAAAAGAAGTTGAAGCGGTCACTAAGATTTTTGGTGGTATACTTAAAGAAGATGAAAAGAAATCAAGTAAAAAATCGTGGTGGTGGAATCTTTTCTTTTGCATTCTTGGCATTATTGGTGGTTATTTAGTATCAAAATATCTGCTATAGTCCGTATTATGGGACATCAAATTTGTTAGAATTATTATATCATGGTGAGGATTATGGAAGAAAATCGAATTGATATAAAAGAAAATTTTATATATAAGCTCGATAATGAACTGCTGGAGATATTATTAAAAGATCGCTCCTCAAAGAAAAACATTATTTGGGCTACAGATAACTATGCACATAAAGGCTTCGGTTATCAATTTTCAGATGAGATAACTATTATGGCGATTACTGGTCATAAAGGCGGCGTAGTAAAGCCGAGAACCGAGAAATCCAAAAAAGAGCAAGCAGACCGTATCCGTGACAAAGCGGAAGTGTTCACCCCTTCTTGGATATGTAATAAACAGAATAATCTCGTTGATAACGCATGGTTTGGAACGGATTTTGTGTTCAACGAAGAAGTCGATAAGACTTGGACTGCAACCACCGAGCCGATTGTGTTTCCTACCGCAACAGGCAAGACATGGCAAGATTATATTAACGATGTTCGCTTAGAAATTACTTGCGGCGAAGCACCATATCTTGTCAGCCGTTATGATACTGTAAGTGGATATATGATAGAACTTTCACAGCGCATCGGATTGCTGGATCGAAAACTGCGCGTTGTAAGTGAGAACACGCATACAGAGGAAGAATGGTTAAAATGGGCAATCAAATCCTTCCAAAACACCTATGGCTATGATTGGCAAGGCGATAATGTTCTTCTGGCAAGAGAGAACCTGCTCTTTACCTTTATCGACTACTACAAAGCAAAGTTTGATAAAGAGCCGACTATTGATATTCTCAGAAAAATTGCCGATATACTTTCGTGGAATATATGGCAGATGGATGGCTTGAAATTTGTTATCCCCGAAAGCTGTAAAGAAGTAGAAGAAGGCCAGCTTACGCTATTTGATATGAATACCGAAAAGCAGCCATGTCCCGGATGTGCCAAGAACGATCCTTATGCACACACAGGAATTTACTGTATCATTAAGGATTGGAAGGCAAACAAGAAGGTCACCTTCGTGTCTCTCCTAAAAAAAGATTGATTGGAGCATTATAATGAAAGATTTAAGCATACTTGACAGCTTAATAACAGGGCGTGTAGAACCTCATATATATGCTTTTACTACGAATACGATCCCGAACTATCTGAAGGTTGGCGATACCTACCGTCCCGTGTCCAAGCGACTCAGCGAATGGCGAGAGTATTTCCCAAATCTTGAGCAGAAGTTTGAAGGAAGCGCGAGAATCACAGACGATGTGTATTTCCGTGACTTTGCAGTTAATTACTTCTTAGAATAGGAAAAACACATAATCCGTCTTCAAGAAACTGAACTCCCCGAAGTAGTATACAA
>JAFUQS010000074.1 GCA_017472225.1 Clostridia bacterium
CTCATCATCAAGATTTGCAGTATTTCTTCTTTTCTTGATGTATGCGAAATAGCTGTTTTTTGCTATTTGACAAAGCCAGACTCTTATATCGCAGTCACCGCGGAATTTGTTGATAGAATAAAGAGCCTTATAAAATGTGTCACTCGTTATTTCTTCTGCGATATGTTCATCTCCTGAAAGTCTGCGGACATATAAATAAACATCGTTAAAATATTTACGGTATACTTCTTCAAATTCCATTGCGTTATCACCACCTTTCACTTATATGATTCTTTTCACTTGTTAAATCTTACAGATTTTATGAAATTTTATCATACAAATGTTAAAATATCAAATTAGCGACAAGGATTATCCTTGCCATTAGCATATTCTTTCAAAGGAATTGATATATTAAAAGATTAACAAGAATTCTCCTCGTAGCCACTCGCTATGAGGAGAATTCTTTTATTCAAGCTACTTTATCAATTCCCACCATAAACTGCTCAAAGTCAATATTAAACTCAACTTTTAATTTGTACCCTCGGCTAACCTCAACCCGTTTAATCAGACAGTTCACAATCATTTTCTTTTTCTCAAAGCTAGCTCAACAAATGTAAGCTGAATAGATTCACGATTTATATTATTAAGCTCTGCTACTACATAATTTTCACCCATAACAAAATAAGTCTTTCCGTTACACGCTGTCTGAAATATATTGATTTTTCGTTTTCTTTATGGTATTCTGTATGTAACATACAAAGCTTACGAAGTCAATTTAGAGAAAGAGGTTTTAATTATGCTTGACAAGATAGTAGCTTTTTTCATGAGCATTATAGCATTTTTCGGTTCGTTTTTCGGTGTTGATATTGCTTCTGAATATGAGATTTTTAAAGATGTTGTTTATGGCGAAGCCGAAATAAATATTATGGATATCTATGTTCCTGACAGTGCTTATGAAAATAATACTAACGGTTGTGTTTTGTTCATTCACGGTGGCTCATGGACAAGAGGAACTAAAGAGGATATGGAGGCTGACTGTAAGGAGCTTGCTGAAAAAGGTTATATAACCGCAACAATGAACTATACCTTATATTCAGAAGAAACAACTGATACATATAGTGTCAGTACAGTTCTTGATGAAATAGGAATGGCTATTGACAAAATCAAAAGCTTTTCTGAAGAAAAAGGACTTAATGTGACAAAAATTGCAACATCAGGTTATTCCGCAGGGGCTCATCTTTCAATGCTTTATTCCTATTCAAGAGCAAACGAAAGTGCCATTCCGCTTGTTTTTACCGCAAACCGGGTTGGTCCTGCTGATTTTAGTGCAGAAATATGGGGTGAGCTTGGACCAAATCTTGCAATTCTTCTTGCCGGGGTTGAAACCTATCAAGAATATGTAAATGAAGGAAAAGAAGATGAGTTGGTTGCTCTTGTTTCTCCGGTAACATATGTTACAAGAAAAACCATACCTTCACTTTTTGGATATGGTGCAAAGGACCCGATAGTTGCCTTCGGTAATGCAGAATCAATTATGAAGGCTTTTGACAATGCTGCTGCACCTTATGATATGATAGTATATCCAAATTCCGGACACGCACTTTTACTTGATTCAGATAAGGCTGAAGAATATTCGTCAAAATTGGTTGAATACTGTGAAAAATATTTTTCTTGAAAAAATAAAACAGCACGAAAAGAACGGCAGGGATATTCCCGCCGTTCTTTTAGCTTTTTTTCACTATCAATAAGAAATAACCGTTCGCCGGCTTTACTGACAACGAACGGTTAATTATAACTGTTTGATGAGGCATCTTCTGTTTTGCTGTTTGCACTTGCAATTTGTTGAAATGTTATTATACTTATGATATAATTATTACATCGGAATCTGAAAAGGAGTTGACAGATATGAAAAAAGTCAAAATTTACCCGTACATATTTGGAGCTATTGCTGCTTTGTTGTTTCTGGGCTTAAGTTTATATATTTTTTGTCCTGCACTTAATGTTCATAATTTGGGGTTATGGATAATTATTGATATTACTGTTTTAATTTTTGTGGTTGTTGAGCGTCTGACAAAAGGCTGTAAAGATTTTGGTTGGGTAACCATGAAACAAAAAACAGGCTCAAAAGGCAGAGGCAAGAAATTCACAAAGTTTAATTTTGATATAAAATACTATATAGCTCCTATCGCTTTTACTGCTTTGATAATTTTGATTGGTGTTATAGGAAGCACGGTCTTCAATGCTACATCTTACTCAAAAATATTGAAGGTTTCGGATTCGGATTTTTCTGTTGATTTGGCTGAATCGGTAGGTACAGATTCCATCGCTTTAATGGATACTAAATCTGCACAGATGCTTGGTGACCGTGAAATCGGAGCTCTTTCAGATGTCGTAAGTCAGTTCAATGTTTCCTATGATTACACACAGATAGATTATAACGGAAAGCCTGTTAAAGTTTCCGCATTGGAATATGCAGGATTCTTCAAATGGATGAACAACAAAAATAACGGCATCAAAGGTTATGTAACCGTTAATCCTGTTTCGATGTCTGCTTCGTTTGAAAAATCAGAAGGAATGAAATATGTTCCCTCGGCGTTTTTCTCTGAAGATGCATACAGATATCTTTGGACAAAATATCCTGCTCTTATGTTGGATAACTTGCACTTTGAAATTGATGAAAGCGGAAAGCCGTATTATGTTGCTTCCGTTATTGAAAAAACAATTGGTTTATTTGGCGGAAAAACAGTGAGCGGATGTATTGTTCTTGACCCTGTAAGTGGTGCGACAGAGAAATACGATGTAGCAGACATTCCCAAATGGATAGATGTTGTTTTTTGCGGCGATCTGATATGTGAACAATATAATTGGTATGGTATGTTTCAGAACGGTTATATGAACAGCTTGTTCGCAAAAAAAGGTTGTAAACAGGTTACAACATATCATTCAAGTGATGATGAAGCAGATGATGAAACACCTGTTTCTGATTACGGATATGTTGCTAAAGACGGTGATATATGGATTTATACGGGTGTAACATCCGTAAACGGTGACAGTTCAAACATCGGTTTCCTTTTGGCAAATGAAAGAACAGGCGAAAGCCGTTACTATTCAATTGCAGGTGCCGATGAAAAATCAGCTATGGCGGCTGCAGAGGGTGAAGTTCAGGAAAAGGGTTATCAGGCTTCTTTCCCGTCACTTATCAATATTGACGGACATCCCACATATATCATGGTTTTAAAAGATTCCGGTGGTCTGGTAAAGCTTTATGCAACAGTAAATGTTGAACAGTATAATATTGTTACCACAGCTGCAACTCAGGCTGAATGTATTAAAAAATATAAAACAGCTCTCGGCATAGAAAGCGATGAAATAACAGCAGATATAAAAGAAAAAACAATAACTATTGCAGCAATAAAATATATTGATATTGACGGAAACACTTATATTTATCTGATTGACAGCGACAATAACATATTTAAAGCAAAAGCAAGCGCTAATGAAAATATGCTTTTATTAAATGTTGGTGATAAAGTTAAGATTTCATATTCCGGAAAAACAATCACTTTATGTGAAAAAGTGGGATAACGGACAAACTATAAAAACTCCTCGCAGTTTACACTGCGAGGAGTTTTTCACTACACCCCACACCTCATCCACCCCCACCATGACCTGCTGAAATCAATATTAAACTTAACTTTCAGCTTGTACCCTCGAAAAATCTAAACCCGTTCCTGAAAACAAATTCACCGTTACTGACCTTTGTCTATAATACTGTATGGGAAATTCTAAAAAATAATTTTAAAACATTTTGTAAAAATTATTATATTTTCGAACTAAATGTCTCAATTTGCACAGATTGACCAATTTTGTGTGTTGACAATGACAAAATACACCTATATAATTACAATAATTTATGTAAGATATTATAATTTACGGAGGAAAAATGATGTTAAATTTACCGCAGTTTACAATGGACGAGGTTTTGCCTGATTATGCGAATATGAACCTTTATGAGTTTTTGATTGCTTGTCTTTATCCTCATAAAGAAGATTATCCCATGTTTCAGTTTAAGCTTACCGACCACATGAGAAGTGAATTCTTTGAGGATGTTGAAGCAATGGCTGTATATTTCAAGGAAGAGCTTGGCATGAAGGCAGGGGATGCTTATTCTCTTTTTATCCCGAATTCAATTGAAGAGGTTGTGTCTCTTTTTGCACTGAATAAAATCGGTTGCATTGCAAATCTCATTCATCCCTTGTTCCCGCCTGAAGCTATGAAGGCTTCTGTTACATATACAAAGTCAAAGGGCGTTCTTCTTTATGATATGTTCCTTCATCAGCACGCTTCAACTCTCGCTGCTATAGAAGATATCGACATCATTGTTACAACTCCCGTGCTTTATGCAGCACCTGTTGCAAAAAAATATTATGTCCGTCCTGACGAAAAGGCTCTGGCAGTTGCGCAGGCTAACAACCTGACTGTTAAATTCTTCGGCGATATTCTCAAAAAGTATCAGGGTCAGAAGACTGAAGGTCTTTACAGAAGCGGTGACCTTGTTGCGGTTTATATGAACGGCGGCGGCACAACAGGTGTCAGCAGAACAATCATGCTTTCTTCCACTGCTCTGAATGCAGTTACCAAAAATGCCCTCGGTGCTGCAACTCTCTGTGATTATAAGGCAGGAGAGCTTTCAAAGATATTGGCCCTTCCTTTCTTCCATGCATATGGTCTTGTTGCCGGACTTCTGACCACAATGGTTTCAGGCTGGAAGTCAATTCCTATGGCACGTTTTGAAGCTGATGAATATATTTCTTATCTTAAGGCTAACAAGTGCTACGAGGTTGTCGGTGTACCCAATATGTTCCGCAAGCTTCTTGCTCATCCCGATTTTGCAGGTGAGCATCTGAAGTATGTCAAATACGCTTTTGCGGGCGGTGACTATGTTCCCATTGATTTCCTCAAGAGATTCAATGACCTTATGGCTGAATACGGTGCAGAGGCAACTCTTATGCCCGGCTACGGACTTACCGAGTGCGGTGCAGTTGACTGCATCAATATGCCTTGGCTCACAAAGCCCGGTACAGTCGGCAAATACCTCAAAACCATCCGTGCTGCTATTTTTGACGAGGAGCAGAATGAGCTTCCCTTGGGCTCAGTGGGTGAAATTGCTTTCAGCGGCAACACTCTTATGAAAGGCTACCTCATGCCTGACGGAAGACTCGGCGAAGGCCTTTACACTGATAAAAACGGTAAGCAGTGGGTTCTTACAGGTGACCTTGGTAAAATGGATGAGGACGGCTATATCACCTTCATGGCAAGAAAGAAGAGAGTTATCATCATTTCCGGCTATAATGTATTCCCGGCAGATATCGAAAATCTTCTTGAGACCCTTCCTTTCCTCACAGAAAGCTGTGCAGTTCAGGGCTATGACGAGGATAAGAAGCCTATCGTACGCCTTTACATTGTTCTTTCTCCTGAGGCTGATGCAGAAAAGCTTGATGAATATAAAAAGATAATTATTGAGAAGTGCTCCACACTCAGCACATTCTCAGTACCCCGTGATATCCGTGTTATTGATGCACTTCCGAGAACAAGACTCGAGAAGGTTGACTTCTTAAAGCTTACAGAAGTCAGAACAGAAGAACACAAAACCTGATTTTGATGAGTGATAACGATTGCAAGTTCATTAAAAGCAACCGATTAGACAAATCTTTGCTCATATGAATTGCAATCGTTATTCTTTTGTGTTATAATTATTCTATTGTCGTATTATATGAATGTTTTCAAATAAAAGATTAAAGCAAAGGGTGAACAGAAATGAAGCTTGAAAATGTGCCTACAATAAGGGATTTATTGGATATTGCTCCCACAAAGCATAATGACAGAACATTTATCAAATATATCCGTGACGGTGAAATTATTGAAAAAAAGTTCAGTGAGGTCAGAAGTGACGGTCTTGCGGTTTGCCGTAAGCTGCGCCATGAGCTGCCCGAAAGAACACATATTGCAATTATAAGCAAGAGCACTTATGAATACATAGTTTCCATGACCGGTGTTCTTGTGGGCGGTCATGTGGCAGTTCCCATTGATCCGGAATCAACTGCTGAAGATGCTGCAGCAATTATCAACGATTCTGATTCAACTGCAATTTTATATGGTAAGGAATTTGCTGACAGAATAGAAGAGGTTAAAGCTCTTTGCCCGAAAATCAGCTTTGAAATGGTTATCAGCTATTCGGAAGAATTTGTCAGAATATACGAGGAATATTCCGAAACATCACCTTATGCAGCTTTGTCTGATTTCAAGATGGATCCCGAGGCGTGTGCCCTTATCATTTATACCTCAGGCACAACGGGTGATAAAAAGGGTGTAATGCTTTCAAGTGAAGCACTTGTAAGTAACCTCATTTTTGATCCTTATGATGATATTGTTGTCCGTGTGGATGTAATACTCTCTGTTTTGCCTCTGCATCACATTTTCTGCTTCATCTGTGGATATATCGGACCGCTTAATATCGGTAACTGTGTATGTCTTAACGGTGAAATGCGTGACCTTTTCAAGAATCTTCTTATATTCAAGCCCGACCAGATCCGAGTAGTACCCATGATAGCTCAGGCAATTCTTGGCCGTATCCGTGCTGTTCAGGCTAAAAATCTTCAGCTTTCACCTAAGGAGGCTGCAGCACAGGTTACCGGCGGAAATCTTGATATGATGCTTTCCGGTGGTGCGCATCTTGATGCTTCCTTAAGCAAAGCCTTTGAGGAGTATGGAATTTTCCTCAGACAGGGCTACGGCATGAGTGAGGCAAGCGGCAAGGTTACTCTCCCTGACCCCGATTGCCCCATTAACAGCGCAGGCAGACTTATGAGTACCATAAACGCCCGTATTGTTGACGGTGAATTGCAGCTTGATACCCCGGGCCTTATGTTGGGTTATTATAAAAGACCGGAGGAGACAGCCGAGGTTATAACCGAGGACGGTTGGCTTCGTACGGGAGATATCGCTCACATTGATGAAAACGGAGTGCTTTTCATCACGGGCAGAGCAAAGAATCTTATTATTCTTTCCAACGGTGAAAATGTTTCTCCCGAGGGAATTGAAAACAGATATAAAGAGAATAAGCTTGTCAGCGAGGTTCTCGTTTATGCCGAAAAGGATGTTATCATTGCTGAAATTTATCCCAACGAGGAATATGCTGAAATTGCCAACATAACAGATATCGAAGCTGCACTCGAAGAGCTTACCGACAAGCTGAATGAGTCTGCACTTCCTTCTGAAAGAGTTGAAAAAATCATTGTCCGTGATACACCCTTAGAGAAGACCTCAACCGGCAAAATCAAGCGTAATATCAATTAAAAAAGCAAGGAGTGGTGCCTGATGAAGCCCGCAATGGGGGAGCAGGTATATAATCTTATTCATTCTCAGGAAATGGTTCAGTATATGTGGAAGTATTCTGTTCATATGCAATCAACACAGATTCCTGTTGCCATGGCATTTGACGAGGAGCTTGATTTCAGAATACTTGCCCGTGCCGTGAATGTTGAAATTGAACGAAATGACTGTATGCGACTTCGCATATTCCGTGACGGCTTCAAAATCAAGCAGTTTTTCCTGAATGAATATAAGCTTGAAAAAATACTTGTAAAGGATTTTTCTTCAAAGCAGGAGCAGGTTGAATATTTTGACGGTGTAGCCTCCGGAAAGCTGGATGTTTTCGGTGGTGAGACCTTCCGCATTATCTTCTTCCGTACATATGAAAACAAATGCGGTGTTTTTATTACGGCATCCCACATGATAATGGATTTTGCCGCTGCATTTATGTTCTTCAAGGATCTTATGGCAGTTTATGACAGCCTTAAAAACGGAGAGGCTTTGCCGAAGCCGTTGACAAAATATGAGGACATAATCAAAAAGGAACAGGATAATCCCGAGCTTGAAGAACGCATTGCAAGGGATACCAAAATCCTTGATGAGTGGGTGGCAAAGGACCGCCGACCGTTCTATAATGCATTGAACGGAACCAAGGTGCTTGATTTGCAAAGTAAGCTCCTTCACAAAAAGGATCTTAATATGCCTCATATTTATTTTCCGCTTTTTGACTCCACAAATCTTGTTAAGTGTCATCTGAGCGATGAGGACAGCAGGCTGATTTCTGATTTTATCAAGGAAAATCAGCTCAGCCCGGAGTGGGTTATTCAGTTGGGCTTTCGCATCTATTTTTCAAAGCTTAACCGTCATACCAATGACACTCTTTTCTGGGTGCTTTGTCCGAGAAGAAGAACGGTTAAGGAAAAGCGTTGCGGCGGAACACTTGCTTCACCTATGCCCTGGCGAGAAATACTTGATGACAACAAGAGCTTTATTGATACTGTGCATCAGCTCAGTGAATCACAACTGTTTTTGTTCCGTCATTGTGATGTGCCCTTTACGGCTGTCCGTCAGATGGAAAGGGATCGATATGACCTTTCTCTTATGCAGACCTCAAACAGCATGATGTTTTCATATCTGCCTGCGGGGGAGAATGCTTTCGGCAACAGAAAATACGAATTCTCTGCATATAATTTCGGACACTATGTTATGCCGCTTTATACCCTCACAATGCAGGAGGCTTCAACAGGACGCTTCATCTTCTCTTACATACATCGCCGTGCGCTTACAAAGGATGAAGAAGTCTATAGCTTCCATGACGGTGTTGTGCGCACATTACTTGCGGGTGTTAAAAATCCGGATAAAACAATTGGTGAAATAATGGAGGAAATATAAATGTCAGAAATTTTTGAAACTCTTAAGGAAATAATCTGTGAATATGTTGAGGTTGATCCCGAGGATGTGAAAGAGGATTCTTCCTTGCGCTATGATATCGGTGCAACATCCTTTGACCTTATGAATGTTGCCGGTGCTATTGAGGATACCTTCAATGTATCAGTAACTAACAGCTCACTCAAGAAAATCAAAACTGTCGGCGATATCGCTGAGCTTCTTGCAGCAAATGTAAAGTAAATATTTATATGGATATAAATTCAAGCTCCGTACAGCAATTGCACGGAGCTTGAGTTTTTATTTAATTATCAGTGTTGCATTATAGTCATCAATTCCATAGTTGCCGGCTGTGTTTTTCAGAATGTTATAAAGGTCAGCCTTTTCACCGTCCCAGCTCTTGATGTCGATTCTTTTAAGTATGAAGGATATTCTGTTAAGAAAGCTCAGCCATAAATCACCCTTTGGTGTTCCTTCAACAAAGCTCTGATTACCCTCAAAAGCACCTCTGACAAGCTCTGTTGCATAATCAAGAAGGCGCATACCTTTTATGCTCTCATCACATCTGATAAACAGCAGCCTTGCGAGTGTGCCGATTCTGACACTGCAGATGAATTTTCCGGCTAAGCGGAGAACCTTTTTGATGATACCCTTGTCCTTTATGTGGAATTTATTCATGGCACGCACGGTATCATCCCTCATGTCCGTAAGAACATTTACTATCATTCTGTCAAACATATCGGAAAGGTATTTTTTGCAGTCATCGGTGTCCCATTCAAAGTCGGGGGTGGGAATGCTTTTGATTTCAACGGTTTTTTCATCATTGATGCTCACAAGCCTTAAGAAGGCAGGGTCGGCTATGATTGAGCCTGTTGTGATGTCATAAAGCTTATTTCCCTTTTTGGTTATCAATTCGTTTATGCTCTGATTATGCATATGACCTGTGAAAATAATATGGATACCGTTGTCGGCAAGGAAGGTGGCAAATTTGTGTGCATCTCTTATGAGCATGGGGGAAATCAGTGAGAATAAGGGCTGACCGGGGAGAATCGGGTAATGACACATAGCCACTATTGTCTGATTATCCTCACGAGCCTTTTTTGCCTGCTGCTCAATCCACTCCAATTGTTCGTCAAAGAAATAGTATTTGCCGTCTTTTTTCAGGTCGCAGTTAAGTGCCATAAGACGGACATCCTCAGAAAGCTGAGCCACATAAGAAAGGTGCTCTTTGTCTTCGGCAATTGCATCACCAAAGCCGAAGTCCTTATACATATCGAAAAGCTCATCTCTTTCGGTATGCTCGGGGGAGTATCTTCCGTTTTCGCCAAAAGCGAAGGTGTCTTCTCTTTTCCATTTGAAATCGTGGTCAGCAGTAACAACATAAATTTTCTTGCCGCTATCTTTCAGTTCATAAAGGAGCTTAAGAAATCCCTCATGGCTCTTTTTTTCTCCGTTAAAGCATAAGTCACCTGCAATAAGCACAATGTCTGCTTCATCAGCTTTTTTCAGAAATTCAAAAACGCTTTTGTTTATGCTTTCGGTTTCTGCAAAGCACTTTTGCTCATAGTGCATAAAATCCTCATATTCTTCTCCGCTGCAGCCGAGTGCAGAATCGAAAAAATGCGGATCAGCCATAACATAAAATTTTAACTGCTTCATATTTGTATCTCCCATTAAATTGATATTTCTATCTTATCAAAAAACAGGCGAAAAAGCAAGGCTATAGCTGCTTTTCTCAAAAGAGGGCGGCAAAAGACTGATTTGTTGTGATTGTTCCCAATTGTTTACCTCTTGCAATCTGTCTGCTTTTCAAGTATAATATGTTTCAGAACAACTTTAAGGAGAATTGAAATGCCGATTAAAATTGATGACAGACTTCCGGCAAGAGAAAGCCTGGAAAATGAGAATATATTCGTGATGACAGAGTCCCGGGCTCAGAGTCAGGATATCAGACCGCTGAAAATCCTTATTCTTAATCTTATGCCTACAAAAATTGTTACCGAAACTCAGCTTTTAAGGCTTATGAGTAACACACCGCTGCAGGTTGATGTTGAATTTCTTCAGACTGCCACTCACGAATCAAAAAACACATCACAGAATCATCTGAATAAATTTTATCACACCTTTGATGAAATCAAGCATAAAAAATATGACGGTATGATTATCACGGGCGCACCCGTTGAGCTTATGGAGTTTGAAGAGGTGGATTATTGGCCTGAGCTTTGCGAAATTTTTGAATGGACAAAAACAAATGTCTATTCAACCTTCCACATCTGTTGGGGTGCTCAGGCGGGAATGTACTATCACCACGGCATTAAAAAATATACTTTGCCGGAAAAAATGTTCGGTGTTTTCCCTCACAGACCTCTTGATTTGTATCATCCCTTGATGCGTGGCTTTGATGATACCTATTTTGTACCACATTCAAGGCATACGGATGTCAATTTCAACGATGTTGCTCTTTGCAAGGATTTGCAGATTCTGTCTTATTCCGAACAGGCGGGCATACATCTTGTTTCAGACCTTGAATGCAGAAATTTTTATGCAACAGGTCACTCAGAATACGATGCCGATACCCTTGCCAAGGAATATTTCCGTGATAAGGAAAAAGGGCTTGACATTAAAATTCCTTATAACTATTTTCCTGATGATGACCCGACCAAAAAGCCGCTGATGACTTGGCGCAATGTAGGAACGCTGATGTTCACAAATTGGCTCAATTACTTTGTTTATCAGCGAACACCGTATGATATAAACGATATATAAAAAATATATAAAAACCATTGTAAAAGCTGAAATTCAGCTTGATACAATGGTTTTCTCTTTTCATATCCTCTTTTGTTATACTTCTGTTCCCAGGGCAAAATCAACAGCTCTTTTAAGTCCGTTTCTCATCAGTGAATTGATAAGTGCGGCAATTTCCTCGGCAGGTCGTCTGTTTTCTTTGTTAAGCCATGTCCACAGAACACTTGTCATTCCGGCAGCAATAAACTGTGCAACATATGCACCAAGCTCACCCACATGGTCACGGTTAATGAAACGGTCAGTGATTCTGTTGTAGGTTTCGCCGAGGCTGATGTTACCGTTGTCGCTTAAAATAACAAGGAACTTTTCACGATTGTCTTCAATGTAATGAAGAATCTGTGTAAGAAGAAGGGTAACAGTGAGACCTTCGTTTGCGCAGCCGAGATAGACATCATAAATGTCAAGTGCAATGTCATCAATTATGTCATCATAAAGGTCATACTGTGTGTCATAATGGCGATAGAAGGTGCTGCGGTTAACATCTGCACCTTCGCAGATTTCTTTGATGCTGATAACATGTATCGATTTTTTCTTCATCAGGTCAATAAGACTTTCCTTAAGAAGCATTTTGGTCATTTTAACTCTGCGACCGTCAGCTTTTTTCTGCATATTTTCCATTTATTTAACTCCTGTTATCATTTTTACTACATTATACACTATTTTCTTTTAAAATGCAACACAGTGTAGGAAAAATATCATGGTGATTTTTTGAGTAAAAGTGTTGTATTTAAAAAAGGAACAGACTATTGCAAAATTCATCAAACGGCAAGAAATTTTATCAATCATCTGTTCAAAACTTTAATAGTGTGATACAATAAAATTATATAAAGCTCTGTTTTAAAGCAATTCGTTAAAAGTCAAGGTGAAATTATGTTAACAGTTAAAAATGTTACAAAAAAATATGATAAGGTGTGGGCAAACAACAATATAAGCCTGACTGTGCCTGACGGTGAAATTGCCGTTCTTCTTGGTCCCAACGGTGCAGGTAAGTCCACTCTGATAAAGTGCATATGCGGTCTTCTTCGTTTCAGCGGTGAAATCAGCATTTGCGGATTCGATAACAAAAGTCTCGAAGCAAAAAGGCTTTTGGGATATGTTCCCGAAATGCCTGCAGTTTATGACCTTCTCACTGTTGAAGAGCACCTTGAATTCATCCGCCGCAGCTATAAAATTGCCGATGACGGAACAGGCGAAAAGCTTCTTCGTCGGTTTGAGCTTTATGATAAAAAGGATAAATTGGGCAAGGAGCTTTCTAAGGGTATGCAGCAAAAGCTTTCCATATGCTGTGCTCTTGTGCATAAGCCTGAGGTAATAATTTTTGATGAACCTATGGTAGGTCTTGACCCTTATGCAATAAAGCAGCTTAAGGAAATTTTCACCCAAATTAAAAATGACGGTGTAACCGTTCTTATCAGTACCCATATGATAGACAGCGTTGAGGATTATTGGGATACGGCATATATAATGGTTAAGGGCGAAGTGAAGGTGCAGAAGAAAAACGGCGAAGGGAACGAAAGCCTTGAAGAGCTGTTCTTTTCTGCAACAGAAACGGGAAGTGACAAGTGATGGGCGCATTATCCTATCTTTTCTTCACAAAACAGAAAAACCGCTTCAGGGAGTATCTTCGTTCACCTTCAAAGCTGATTTTTCTTCTTGTCATGCTTTTGATGTTTGGCATGAGCTTATATACAAGCCTTTCAGATGACCCTTCCCAAAAATACAGAAGTATTGATGAGTTCCTTGCCATTGTATTTCTGATTTATACCGTGGCTTTTGCGGATGTTTCAAAAAACGGATTTTCGAACGGTGCCTCGTTTTTTAGTATGGCAGACATCAATCTGATTTTTGTGTCACCACTCAGAAGTGCAAATGCTCTTTTTTATGGCCTTATTCAGCAGCTTGGTCACTCTCTTTATATGGGAGTCATAATTCTTCTGCAATATACAATTTCTCATGAGTATTACGGCATATCCCTGAAAACGCTTGCTTTTGTTGCTCTCGGCTACGGAATAACAGTGTTTTTCGGGCAGATGCTCTCAATGCTTATTTATGTTTTCACCGCCTCGTCGGATAAAAGAGTGCGCATCGGAAAAATAATTTATTATTCGGTTCTTGCTTTTTTTGTGATTTATGTTATTATCAAGGGGGAGCTGTTTACTTCACCGAGCCTTGCAAATATGATAAAAGCAGTGGAAAGTGATGTTCTTTATTTTATGCCTGTAAGCGGACTTACCTCATTTTTCGTTGAGGGTCTTGTGAAGGGCTCGGCTCTGAAATCCTGTGTCGGAGCATTACTTATATTGTTTTTTACAGTCGCTTTTTATTTCATTCTCTCAAAAACAAGGGGAGAATATTATGAGGATGTTCTGAAAAGCACGGAGACCTCTTCCTCGGCAATCACATCTTCAAAGGAGAGCACTTCCTTTGACGGGCTTTCAAGAAACATAAAGGTCGGTAAAACCGGTTTCACGAAAGGCGTGGGTGCTTCAGCAATAAGTGAAAAGCACAAAATCGAAAACCGCAGGGGAAAGCTCATTTTTCTTAACAGAAGCTCCTTCGTCACAATCGGCATGACGGTGATTTACTCACTTGTTGTTAACGGCGACGAAATGATGGCATTCGTTCTGTCGCTTTACAGTATGCTTATCGGCGTTTCTGTTGGCAGATGGATGAAGGAACTGACCCTTCCTTATGTTTATCTTATCCCTGAAAAGCCCTTTAGCAAGCTGCTTCATGTTGTTCGTGAGCAGATACCCGTAATCATTTTTGAAAGTGCAGCTTTGTTTGCAGTGCTTCACTTCGTTTTGCATTTGCAGGTGGCGGAAACACTTTCAATGCTCGTTGCAAGAATCGGCTTCGGACTTGTGTTTATCGGCAGTAATCTTCTGTTTATTAAGCTTACAAAAAGAACAGCAAAAACATTTTTGACAATAATTGCATATACTGTGCTTTCAACAGTGTGTGTTCTTCCGTCGGCACTATGCGGAATTTTTGCGGGAATGATGTTCTGGGTGCATCCCTTTACAGGATATCTTATAACTTTCCCGATAAACATTGCAGTATTTTTATTGCTTCTGTTTTTGTGCAGAAACATTCTTGAATATTCTGAATTCAATAATCAGGAACGATAAGGAGGTTTTTTATGAAAGGAATTATCCTGGCGGGTGGCTCAGGTACAAGACTCTATCCGCTGACAATGGTTATGTCAAAGCAGCTTCTGCCTGTTTATGACAAGCCCATGATTTATTATCCGCTTTCAACACTTATGCTTGCGGGAATCAGGGATATACTGATTATCTCAACACCCCATGATCTGCCTAATTTTAAAAAGCTTTTAGGCTCAGGTGAGCAGTTCGGTGTAAATTTATCTTATGCAGAGCAGCCCTCACCCGACGGACTTGCTCAGGCGTTTATCATCGGTGAGGAATTTATAGGTGATGATTGCTGTGCAATGGTTCTCGGTGACAATATTTTTTACGGAAACGGCTTCAAGAAAACTCTGCAGCAGGCAAAACAGAATGCAGAAAACGGAACGGCAACTGTTTTCGGCTATTATGTTGATGATCCCGAGCGTTTCGGTGTGGTTGAATTTGATGAAGAACAGAATGTTATTTCAATTGAAGAAAAACCAAAAAATCCCAAGTCTAATTATTGTGTAACAGGTCTTTATTTTTATGATAACAGAGTATCCTCCTTTGCAAAAACGATTGAAAAAAGTGCAAGGGGTGAATATGAAATCACAGACCTTAATGTTAAATATCTTAAGGAAAATGCTCTTTCCGTCAAGCTCCTCGGCAGAGGCTTTGCATGGCTCGATACCGGCACAATGGAAAGTCTCAACGATGCTTCAAACTTTGTCCGCATGATTGAAGGCAGACAATCGGTGATGATTTCAGCACCGGAAGAAATTGCCTATATCAACGGTTGGATAAACAAGGATGATTTGATGAAATCTGCTGAGCGATATGGAAAATCCGTTTACGGAGAACACCTGAAAAAGGTTGCAGACGGAAAGTACAGATATTAGTTTATTAAAGAAAGGAAGTATTTATTATGCCGGGACCCGGTGGAGGCTCAAGAGGTGGCGGCTTTGGAGGCGGCTCATTTGGAGGCGGCTCAGGCGGCGGATTTTCAGGTGGAGGAGGTTTTGGCGGCGGCTCGTTCGGCGGCGGTGGCGGCTTTGGTGGCGGTCATCACGGTGGCCCGCACGGACCTCATCATCACGGACCACATCATGGTCCGCACCATCATGGACCGTTTTGGCACGGACCAAGAGGTTGGGGCGGCTTCGGACCGTTTTTCGGTGGCGGATGTGGTGGAAATATAATTACAATAGTTGTAATTGCACTTTTCGTTATTTTCGGTATTCTGTGGTTCCTTGGTGAGCCTGTGAATTATACTGTAAATGTAAACGAAGAAACTGATTACGTATACGAGTCGGTTTATGACGAAGCCGAAATGCAGGATTATGCCAATGAAAGATATAAAGAATATTTCGGCTCATCAACTGCCTATGAAGATAATCTTCTGATTGTTTTTCTCACCAATGAAGAAGCAGACGGTTACTATACGATTGCCTGGATTGGTGACAATGTGGCTTCAGAAATCAATGAAATGTTCGGTGAATATACAGAGTTTGGTGAAGCTATGAACGAAAGCATAAATTCATATTATGCTTATTCTCTTGATACGAATCTCGCTGCAGTCATGGATAAAATCACTTCGGCTATCAGCGTGAAGGGACTTGATTCTTATTTCAGACAGGAGTCGGACCATTATTTTATGGCTGAATCAAGGCTTGTAAATCTCACCAATCTTGAAATGACAGAGGAAACAGTTAACAGCTCATTAAAGAGCTTTACCGAACTTACGGAAATTCCCTGTGTTATTGTGGTTGACACAGTTGAAAATGTTTTCGGCACAGGGGAAAGCACCGGGGAAGAGTTTTATTCCGTAACGGAAAGTCAGAGTGCAAACAACAGTGTTTCCCTGCAACCGGAAAAAAGTACAGATTTCAGCTTTATTCTGATTGTACCCATGCTTTGTGTGGCTGTGATTATAATTGTTTTGCTTGTAAGAAAATCCGGTAAATCAAATAAAAAAACCGAAAAGAATAATGATATCCCATGGGAGTCATAAAAAAATGATGCGGTGTTCGCCGCATCATTTTTTTGTGTTTTTTATGTGTAGTACTTTTTGATTGCAACCGCCTTTTCTTCAAGCTCCCATTTTTCCTCATAAAGTGTTTTTAACAGTGAGTTGAGTCTTTGCACCTCTTTGAAATTGCATTTGTTCCGTGCGGCAGAAAGACGTTCACGGTTTTTTCTGATGATTTCGGTCTGAACCTGAATAGACCTTTCATATTCCTGCCCAAGCTGTTTTAATGTTGAATTCACATCCATCATCCTTTCTCTTGTTGTGGCTAATGGAGCTGTGTGTTGGTGCCGAAAAGCAGAAAATCACTTGTTACCCTGTAAAGAACGGCAAGTTTTTTCAGCTCTGTCACCGTCATGATGCTCCCTTTTTTCTCAATTTTCTGAAGCCTTTCTTCCTCAATTCCGCTGAGTCTGCTGACATCACTCAGGGTAAAGCACTGTTGAATTCTGAGCGTTTTCAGTCTTCCGGAAATTTCAGTCGGGTTCAGATTAGAACAAACTGCTTCATTGCTTGTGATAATAAGCTTAGATTCATCGGCAAAGCACTTGCCGAAGCGGAACTCCATTGCATACTTAAGCTTGTCATAAATGATTTCGTTGATTTTTCTCATTTTCCTTGACACTGTGCTACGTTCAAGTCCAAGCCTGAGAGCAATGTCACTCTGACTCATTCCGTCATACCAATGGAGCTTGACAAGAAGCTGCTGTTCATGTGTCAGCTCGTTTTTTATAACACTTCTCACAAGCTGCCTGAGTTCAGCTTTTCTTTTTCTGAGAATCAGACCGTCAACGGTTTCATCGGTCTTGTTATGCCATGTGTTCAATGCTTCCTTTGCCAAAAAATAATCATGTTCTGTGAAGCTGTTCAATTTCTTCAACCTCCCTTTTTGGTGTATTTGGTTCACATAAAAACGAACATTTGTTCTTTTGAATATTATTTTAGAGTCATTTTACGATTATGTCAATATGTTTTAAGTAAAATTTTTATCACACTCCAAAAAGTGGGAGTCTAACTTTTTTTAAGAAAAAATCGTGTTACTTTTCCGACAACGGGTTACAGTGCATTTAACTATAATTTAAGTTTTTATTGTATATTTGGAAACAATGGCTGTGTAATACTTGCTTTTTTTAAAAAGATAGTATAAAATAGTCTTTATCTACGGATGGCAAATCCGGAATATGTTAAGAAAAGGATGAAACCAATGGCTAAACAAGAAAAGTCAGCTGCTGAGCTTTACCGTGAAGAAAGAAAGCAGCGTATTGCCAAGGCGGCAAAGAAAAATGCCAAAAAATCACACAATGTAACATTAAGCAAAAAAGGAAAGGCTGCAATTGCAGTTATTCTTGTCCTCGCTCTTGTTGCAGGTATAGGTATGATGGCTGTCAACCTCAGCGGTGTTCTCGAAAGAGGCAAGAATGTTATGACAGTCGGCGAAACTGAAGTTGATAAGTATGAATACAGCTTCTATTATCTTTCAACCTTCAATCAGTATTTCAATATGTCATATTCCTATGACTCTTATTACGGCACAGGCTACGGTGCAATGTTCACAGGCTATGATTATCTCACTGCTCCCGATGAACAGGCATATTCAGGCGAAATTGAGGGTGTTGAAGAGCCTACATATGCAGACTTCTTTGACCTTTCCGCAAAGCAGCAGATTCAGTATGTTGAGGCTTGTAAGCTTTATGCTGCAGAAAACGGCATTGAGCTCACAGAAGAAGACCTTGCAGATATTGACTCTCAGATTGAAGAATACAGAACAACAGCCGAAACAATTGATTATGAGGGCGATAAAAAGTATTCACTTCCCGCATATCTTCGTGAGAACTTCGGTAAGGGTATGACAGAGGAGCTGTTCACAAAAATCATTACCGACCAGCAGCTCGTTTCAAAGGTTAATGAAACCAAAACCGAAGAAATCAAGAACAGCTACACTGAAGCTGATATTGATAAGGCATTTGAAGACGGTATCACAACCTACGGTGTTGTAACTCTCAGAAATTATGTTATTTCTGCAGAAAAGGTTAAAACAGAAACAACAACCGAAAGCGGTACAACAGAAGAAACAGAAGAAGTAACAGAGGATACTCTTGCTGCAGCCAAGGCTAAGGCAGATAAGTTTGTTGCAGCATTAACAGACGAAGCAAGCTTCAAGAACCTTGCTGCAGAATATGAAAAGCTCGCAGGCAACGAGGATTATAAGGAAATCCTTACGAACGACAGTGTAACACTTCTTGAGGATGCAGCTTATTCCGATATTGCTGAATCAGATGAAGACTTCTTTGCATGGGCATTCGGCAAGGATACAAAGGTTGGTTCAACCTATGTTACCGAGGATGAAACAAGCGGCTACACCGTATATATGATGGTAGAGCCTGTTCATCACGCTCCCGATGAAGTAACCTACGATGTAAGACATATCCTTCTTCAGTTCCCCGAAGAAGAAACAACTGAGGACAGTGAAGAAGCAACAGAGGATACAGACACAACCGAGGAAACAACCGAAAATTCTGAGGATGCCAAGGAAGAAGAAACAGTTAAGGCTGAGCTTCTTGACACAAGCGCATATGATGTAAACATTGACATTGATGTTGACCTTGAAGCAACTGAGGATCCCGCTCTTTACATGGAAGCTCAGGATATTCTCAAGAAGTATCTTGACGGTGATAAGACAGAGGATGCATTCTCGGCTCTTGCAGTTGAATATTCGGCTGACTCCAATGCTGCAGACGGCGGTATCTATGAGGATGTAACAGTCGGCTACATGGTATCGGAATTCGAATCATGGGCACTTGCAAAGGGCAGAGAATACGGTGATGTAGGTATCGTTGAAACAACCTACGGTTATCACATCATGTATTTCATCGGAACAGAAACCACAACCTGGTCCGATACAATCAGAACCGACAAGGCAACAGAGGAATTCAACACCTTTGCTGAGGAGATTATTGAAGAAGATAATGTTGCAATTACAGTTACCGATGAAGCCGGAATTGAACAGGCAGCAGAATTTACTCTTTCAAAGGCAAACCAATATATTATCAATGCTCAGTCTTCAGCCGCAGCATACTAAGCTTCTGATTACGGATTGAAAATTATATAATAAAAGACATCTGACCTTCAAAGTCAGATGTCTTTGTTGTTATCGGCTTCATAAGCAACTGCATAGAAATTTGATTCCCATGCCGGAATATAGGGGTGATGCCTGAAATAAATTCTGTAGCTTTCATTGAGCTCCTTGATTTTCATGGGCAAGGCAAACATATCTTCATTTCTGTGATATGCGCAGATATACAGCTTTGGCAGCCGGGTCTCAATGGTGTGCTTTGCACCCTCAAGAGCCTTCAGCTCACTGCCTTCAATGTCCATTTTAATAAAGGTTACCTTATCTTTAACAATATTGTCAACGCTGTCGAATTCCACAGGAATTCCGTTCGGATCCTCATGGGAGTTTCTTCCCTTTTTTCTTGCAAAACAGCGTGTTTCCTTTTTGTCATTGGCTCCGAGATTATATCGCTCAATGAATCTGAGATGCTCCGTTTTGGCGGTTAATTTTCTGAAATTTTTTTCATCGGGCTCAAAGGCGTAAATCTTGTTGCAGCTACCATTTGTAACGGAAAGGAATTCTCTGATTGTGTCGCCGTCATAAGCTCCGAGGTCAACAATGGTTTCATTTTCGCCAAGGTGAAGAATTTCTTCGTAAATCAGCTCCTTTTCACTCTGGCATGAGAAAAGATATTCAACCCTTCCGCTGATTTTAAAATTCAGAACATCAACAAAATCACTTTTCGATTTTTCGTCTGCCAGCATATCATAAGCCTTGTCAAAAAGCTCCTCGTTTTCTCTGAGGTAATCAATAGTGAAAAGTCCCTTGCCTGCAATCGGCACGGTGGGGGAGTAAAACTCGTAATTTTCAGCCATTTCCCGCACCTGTGAAAGGGTTTTCTCATCGTGTACGGCAAATGTCATCAGAATAATGAAATCCTCATATTTTTCCTTTATTTCAGAAAAAGTGAGAACTTTTTTTCCTTTGTAGTAATGGCCTCTGACAAAGCCGTCACTTGCAAAAACATCACTGAAGGAAAGGTTGAGACTGCTCAGCACCTCGATTATCATGTCCGCGCCGTTTCCCATGCCGTAAAGGACAATCGGCTTGTTTGTATTTTTGAGCTTTTCCCATAATGGTATATCTTTTATTTTTTCAAGCATTTTTCTCACTTCCTTTAACCACTCCTGTAATTTTAGCATAACTTGTCAATCATTGCAACAATGCCGTCATGGTCATAAAACAAAAAAGAATATGCAGATGAACAAATTTTACTGTACAAATTAAAAATTATGTGCTATAATAAGCACAAGGAATTGCTGTCCGGTAATTTCCTGCTCGGATATATCATAATGATATACTGAACTTTGACAAAACAAATTGGAGGAAAAACTAATGAAAAATGTTAAAAGAATTGCTGCGGTTCTTCTCGCAGTGCTTGTTATTCTTACCACATTCGCAGCATGCTCTTCACCTGAAAAGGACATCATCGGTGTCTGGAAGGATTCCACCGGAATGACAGGCTATGAATTCAAGGAAGGCGGACTTTGCACTGTAACACTTCTTGATATCCCCACAATCAACCTCGGTTCAAACGGCGGCATTGAAGGTACATACACAGTCACCAAAAAAGAAGACGAAAATTATTATGTAACCGTAACCTACACACTTCTTTACACAAGCGTGACAGATGAATTCATGTTCACCGTTGAGGATAGTGTTCTCACTCTCACAAGAGTGAATGATGACGGTACCTTCGGAAGTCCCGTTGCTTACATGGCTTACACAGCCGACACAACCACCACTGCAGCAGCACAGTAATTAAAATGAGAGGGGCATCTGAAGAAGCGGTGCCCCTTTTGTGTATTTTTCATTCGGAGGACAAAACAGATGTTAAACAAAAAGATTATAACAATTGCCGTTTCTGCCGTGCTCATTCTGGCTCTTGCCGGTGTAGGTATCTATGGCGTAGTTACAAGCGGCAACGGAAATGATGTTACAGTTACTCAGACGGAAGGCAGCAACGATGCATCCGATACCACTTCTCAGGGAGGAGCGGATACAACAAGTGCAGAAATTACCACATATGAGCCTGAAAGTCAGCTCGCTGAGCTTATTCTCGGCAAGTGGACCGACAGTGCGAACATGAGCGGATATCATTTTTATATGGACGGTACTGTTGAAATGACCTATGTAAATCTCACAGTGCCCATCATCAATGTTCCGATAAACGGAACCTCAAAGGGTGTTTATACTCTTGACGGTGATAAGCTCACAACCAAATTTTCAATTTATTCTGCAACAATTGATAATACCTATATCGTGTCAGTTGAAAATAACACTCTTTCGATGTACAACATAGAAGAGGGCGAAACTGCAACCTATGCAAGAGCCTCTGCTGATACATCAACAACGGCCACGGCACAGGGAGAAACAACAGCCGCTTCTTCAGAGGGCGGAAATGTTGACGGAACAGAGCTTGTAGGAAGCTGGGTGAACAGTGACGGTACGGTTGGCTACAGCTTCAATAAGGACGGTACTGCAAAAATTACCATTGACGGTGAATCCTTCAGTGGCGTATACATGACAGTTGAGGATGAAATCACACTTCAGTATACTGCAGGTGAAAGAAAGATTACGGAAAAGTACACATATACCGTTTCAAAAAATTCACTTTCTCTTGAAGATGGTAAGGACACAATTCTCCTTGTCCGCAAGGGAACAACCTTCTCACCTTCTTCGGAAAATGAGCTTCTCGGCATCTGGCGTGACGGTGCAAACATGAGTGGTTATGAATTCCTTGAGGGCGGAGTTGCAAAGGTTACATTTGTTAATTTCACAATTCCCGTCATCAATATGCCCATTAACGGCACCTTTACAGGCTCCTATGCTGTATCCGGTGACGAAATCACCGTGAACTATTCAATTTACGGAAACTCAATCACAGATAAATTCACCTTCTCAGTCAACGATAATGTGCTTTCACTTGTTGACGATGAAGGAGAAACTTCAACATATCTTAAGCAGTAGAGTAACGGTAAGGTGAAATATGACACAGCAGGAAAAGGTATATAAGGCTCTTGATGAGCTCGGAATAGAATATAAGGTTATCCACCATGAGGCGGTTACAACAATTGAAGATATGGATGCCATGGGAATTTTTACCGACGGTGAGGTTTGCAAAAATCTTTTCCTTCGCAATGCAAACGGAAAAACTCATTATGTTGTATCCATGCTCAAAGAAAAGCATCCTGATATTCAAAAGGATATCAGGGGACAGTTGGGTTGTTCAAGGCTCAGCTTCGGCTCCGATGAAAGACTGTTGAAGCATATGGGACTTCAGCCCGGAGCAGTGTCACCGTTCGGAATCATTAACGATGATGATGCAGATGTTAATGTGGTTCTGGACAGCGAGCTTAAAAAGGTTGAGGGTTATATCGGATTTCACCCCAATGACAACACAGCTTTTCTCTGGCTTAAGTTTGAGGATCTGATAAGATTCATAAAGTCAAGAGGGAACGATATTTATTACATCAATATATAAAAGCAGAGCTGAAGGTATGAAGCCTTCAGCTCTCGCTATATTACAGGAAGCTTTTTTTAGAAAAAAGCTTAAATTATTCCTGTGACAAAAATTTCAATGCCGATGAATATCAGAATAACACCGCCAAAAATCGAAGCCTTGTTTGAAAGCTTTGTTCCGAACTTTTTGCCGATTATAATTCCTGCAGTGCAAATAGCAAAGGTAACAGCACCGATAATCAGGGTGCTCACAAGGGCTTGGGTAAGGTTATAATCTGCAATTGTGAAGCCGACGGAAAGCGCATCAATTGAGGTGGCGACGCCTTGAACAAGAAGAAGAGAAAAGGTAAGCTTTTTATCTTGTGCTTCGTCATTTTCTTTGTTCTGAATTCCTTCCTTCAGCATTTTACCGCCGATAAAGCAAAGCAGAACGAGAGCTATCCACGGAATGAATTTCTGAAATGCATCGAAATACTGCGCAATGGTGTGTACACAGAACCAGCCAGTTAAGGGCATGAGTGTCTGAAAAACTGCAAACACTCCGGCAATAAGGAAGATTCTTCCTTTTTTCATTTTCGGGTCATTAAGACCGTTTGCAAGTGAAACTGAAAAAGCATCCATTGCAAGTCCTGCACCAAGAAGAAGGCTGTTTGTGAAAAGCATAATTAAATCAGTTTGCATGGTTAACCTCCGTTTTGTAACAATTAAAAAATCCCCAAGCAAGGCTTTTGCCGTACTTGGGGTGAAAAAACATATAATAAGACCATGTACAGCATAAGCTCTATACATGAGTCTCGCAATTTAAAACAAGCCAGACCTCAGGGTCAGTATGTTGACTTGCTACGCAGCTTCTGCGCTTGCTACTCCCTCACAGGATTTTCGTTGCCAATATAATAACACAATATGTAAATTAAGTCAATACATCCGTTGATTATTTATTGACCCATTCACGGATTTCTTCGGGATGAGCAAAAATTTCATCAAGGCGCTTAAGGAAGGGGACAGCCTCACCGAAATCCATTGCTCTGTGGTCAAGAGCAATGCAGATGGGGAGAATTTTGCCGATAACAATTTCCTTTTTGCCGTCAATTTCCTTAACAACAGGCTTTTCCTGAATTGAGCCTATGCAGAAAACAGCAACCTGAGGAGGAATAACATCAAGAATTGTGGCGGTGCCCTTCTGATCACGGTAAAGTGAGCCGATGTTTGAAATTGTTACAGTGCCCTGTTCAATGTCAGCGTCACTGAGTCTTTCTGTTTCGGGAATTGAATAATAGGCTTTTCTTGCTTCACCCTTAAGAAGCTTTGTTCTTGTTTTTCCAAGCTTTGACTCTGCAATTCTGAAAAGAGCCTGAACAATTTTACCTTCCTTGATTGTCTGAATGGTTTTGTTGTATGCAACGGTGTAAAGTGCTTCGGTCAGGTCGGAATTCTCAGCTCTCTGGCGAAGCTCCTTCATGTAGACACTCATTTCATCAATGTTTTTATTGTGAAAATCATGAAGGTTTGTTGTCATCATTTTGCCGTTGGGAAGGATAGTAGGCATGGAAATGTTGATGTTTTCAAAAGTGTCAATTCTGCCCTTTGCGAATCTGTGGTCATACTTGATGTGAGAGTTCATAATGGGTGCAGCCTTGATACCCTCGGTGATCACCTTGAGCATAACAGTGTTGAAGGTAATCTTGTTTTCAGGTGTACGTTCAGCATTGATTTTCTGATATTCTTCAAAAAGTGCGCTTACTTCAGGCTCATACACATATGAAATGTGGGGGATATTCTGCCATGAGTCGGTTGTGACGGAAGCCACCATTTTTCTTTGAATATCATAATACTCTGATTTGATGATTTTCATTTTCACACTTACCTCTTTTCTTTTAAAATTACTTAGCTTTATTTTTAAATTTTCAATGAAGAAAAATAATATACACTCAGGATTATAAAAAGTCGTCTTTATAAAAATATATTATAAATATTAACACAATATGAACAAATCGATTATTTTATGAATTCTGTATATTCACATAAATATAGCACTATTATGATGAAAATTTTTTAGCGATATTAACAAAATATGAATTTTAAAGAGAAAAAACATGAAAAAAACGATTTATCCGTCGAAAAAACAAACACGGTGTAATATGTTTATAACCGACAAAAAGTATACATCTGTCGGTTTTGTTAGGATTGTGTTATTTTATGAATATTATATGAATGATGTTGAGTCTTCATAAAAAATAGACACTTATGCAAAAACTGTACATCAGGCAAAAGAAAAGCTGTCGCTCGGAATTAACCTTCGGCGACAGCTTTTTGTTGATTGCTTCAATTAAACGATAACAAGCTCAACATTTTTGAAATTTTCTTTTCTGATTCCCGCTTCATAGTCCTTGTCAACCTTCACAGAACCATCCTTCAGTGAGGAAAGAAGCTTTTCGTAATCTTCAACCGTGAATTTCTTCATTGACCATGTTTTTGTTGGCAGACCGACTGCGTTTTCTGCGGCACCGAGGGTTGTCTGAATGCCTCCGACCTCGTTCCATTTGTCTGCGTAAAATTTGTCCAGAACATAAGAAACCGATTCTCTCAAGCCCTTGGTTGCCGAAGTGATGACGGTATCCGACTGTGTTGATTGGTCAACATCAACACCGATGATTTTTCCGTCATTGGCTGAAGCTGCTGCAAAAGCCGACTGGCACATTTCACCACCGCAGCAGAATATTATTTCCGTTCCGTTTGAATACCAACCGTCAAGCATTGTCTGAAGCTCAGGCGAAGCGGAAAAGGAAGCGCCGTATTCCCAACTGAAATTCATGCTTACGAGGGTGTCAATTTCCTTGGCGGCGGCATCAGCCCCTTGAATATATCCGTAAGCGAAGCGGCTTGTTGCAGGGTTGGTACCGCCACCGCCACCGGTAAAGCCAAGCTTAGTGTAGCCCTCCTTAACAGCGGCATAGCCGGCAAGAAAGCCTGATTGCTCCTCGTTGAAGTCAACGGTTGCAACATTTTCAAGAATATTTCCGTCATCATCCTTAAGAGGCTCGGAGGCATCTATAAACACAAACTTAACATCCTTAAGCTCCGTTGCAGCCTTCTTAAGCGGTGTACCCTGAAGGAAGCCTGCGCAGATAATAATTTCTGCCCCTGCATCGGCGGCAGCCTTCATTGCATCGTATCTGTCTTCATCTGTTGCCGCATTGCCGTTTGCGGGCTGATAATACTTATAGGATTTGTCATTGTCTGAGGAATATTTTTTAACACCCTCCCATGTTCCCTGATTGAAGGACTTATCCTTTAGCTGACCCACATCCGTTACAAATGCAATTTCATATTTCCCGTCTTCCGAGGTCATTGTATCAGGAATAGCGTCATAGTTTACCTCCTCGGTTTCCGTCGCAGAGGTTGTGCCTTCGGTGGTTGCTGTCTGACTCGGGGCAGCATCTTGTGTTGTCGGAACTTCTTCATTTGTTCCGCCGCAAGCCGCAAGAGTCAAAAGCATTGACAAAGCGAGTATAATAGCGATAAATTTTTTCATTTTGGAATCCTCCTTTATAATTTGATTTTTGTCACTGCAGAATATTTTATTCCGATATTGAGAAAAAAACGAATCTCAACTTATCAGTAATAAAACACAAAAAAATGCATATCCTTGATAAACAGAATAAAAAATTCAAGGGTATTGCAGTGACGATTATGAAAGGGTGACCCGAATGAAAACAGAAAATGAATACCTGAAGGGCGTAATGGAAAGGGTAATTGAGCGCAACCGTAATGAGCCTGAATTTCATCAGGCGGTCGAGGAGGTTCTTGAATCAATTGAACCGGTGCTTGAAAGACGTCCGGAATTTATCAGAATGGGTATTGTCGAAGCAATTGTTGAGCCTGAAAGAATAATTAAATTCAGAGTGCCATGGGTTGATGATGACGGTGTCGTACACATTAACAGAGGCTTCCGTGTGCAGTTCAACAGTGCCATAGGTCCTTATAAGGGCGGACTTCGTTTTCACCCGTCAGTTTATGAAGGAATAATTAAATTTCTGGGCTTTGAACAGATTTTCAAAAATTCCCTCACAGGTCTTCCGATAGGCGGCGCAAAGGGTGGCAGTGATTTTGACCCGAAGGGTAAAAGCGACATGGAGGTTATGCGCTTTTGTCAGAGCTTCATGACAGAGCTTTCCAAGCATATCGGCTCAAACACCGATGTTCCTGCAGGCGATATCGGTGTAGGTGCAAGAGAAATCGGTTATATGTTCGGACAGTATAAGCGGATAAGAAACGGATTTACGGGTGTTCTCACGGGAAAGGGGCTGAATTACGGTGGCTCCCTTGTGAGAACTCAGGCGACAGGCTACGGTCTTTGTTATTTTACCGAAGAAATGCTGAATGATAACGGAAAGAGCTTCAAGGGAAGCACAGTTTCGGTGTCAGGCTCAGGCAATGTTGCAATTTATGCTGCCGAAAAGGCAGTGCAGATGGGTGCAAGGGTAGTCACCGTATCTGATTCGGACGGATATATCTATGACGAAAAAGGTATTGATATTGAGCTTGTGAAAAAAATCAAAGAGGTTAAACGAGGACGAATAAAGGAATATCTTGAAGCTCATTCCGATGCTCTTTATGTGCCTGACTGCAGAAAAATATGGGAAGTAAAATGCGATATTGCGCTTCCTTGTGCAACAGAAAATGAGCTGAATGTTGAAGCCGCAGAAAAGCTTCATAAAAACGGCTGCTTTGCAGTGTCAGAGGGGGCGAATATGCCATGTGAGCCTTCGGCTATTTCTTATTTTCTTGAAAACGGAATACTTTTCGGTCCGGCAAAGGCAGCAAATGCAGGCGGTGTTGCAACCTCGGCACTTGAAATGACACAGAATTCACTCCGATATTCATGGGATTTCGAAAAGGTAGACGGTATGCTTAAGGATATCATGAAAAACATTTACAAAAACGCAGCCGGGGCAGCAAAGGATTACGGCAGACAAGGAAATCTTGTTGTCGGAGCAAACATTGCCGGTTTTCTCAAGGTTGCGGATACGATGCTGTCTCAGGGAACCGTTTAAAATAGGGTCCTTTCGCTCTTCGGACCCGATATAACGAAAAGCTTCTGTCCGCACAATGAGTAAAGATAAAACAGAAAAAGACATCTGATTTCATCAAATTCAGATGTCTTTTTAATTTAAAGCTTATTATAATTTACCCTCTTGCCGACAGATAAAGGTTACATCAATCCTTACTGCAACCACAATTTTGCATATAATTGCCGCAGTAAATCCTGACTCACCATGCATTTATAAGGTGAATCCGAAGGGCAAAAGCTCACCTAAGCTGACCTTGAGATATTCCTCACCGTTTTTGCCTGCAAGAATTTTGAAATCTTCATCGCAGAATTCCTTCATAACCTGTCTGCAGACCCCGCATGGAGTGAAATAATCCTTGAAGTCAAGCGACTTACCACCGACAACTGCAATTGCTTCAAAGTCCTTTTCGCCCTCACTTACAGCTTTGAAAAAAGCAGTTCTTTCAGCGCAGTTGGTGGGGGTATATGAGGCGTTTTCAATGTTACAGCCAAGATAAACCTTTCCGTTCTTTGTCAGAAGTGCCGCACCTACAGTGTATCCCGAATAGGGAGCATAGGCTTTTTCAGCCGCATTTTTTGCAAGGTCAATAAGTTCTCTGTCAGTCATGAGTATTTACTCCTTTATAATTTCCTTTTTAAAGCTTTCTCCTGAGATTTTGCTGTTAATTTCAAAAATATCTGCAATTGTTCTGCCGATGTCGGCAAAGCTTTTCCTTGTTCCGAGGTTGACACTCCTGACCCCTTTTCCGTAAACCAGAAGGGGTGTATATTCTCTGGAATGGTCTGTGCTTTCGGTTAAGGGATCACATCCGTGGTCGGCAGTAATCATAAGAATATCATCGTCTTTAAGCGTATTGATAAAATCACCGAGCCAACGGTCAAATTCCATCAGTGCCTCGGCATAGCCCTTTGCATTGTTTCTGTGGCCGAACATCATGTCAAAGTCAACAAGGTTCGTGAAGCAAAGCCCGTTGAAATCATCCTTTGCAAAATTCTTTGTCAGCTCCATGCCGTGAGAATTTGATTTTGTGGGGTTTGATTTTTTCATCGATTTCCCTGCAAAAATATCATAAATTTTGCCCACGGGAATAACATCAAAGCCCTTTTCACTCAGCTCATCAATGAGGGTTGTTTTCGGTGGCACCAATGAAAAGTCATGTCTGTTTGAGGTCCTTTTGAAGTTGGGATAATCACCTTCAAAGGGTCTTGCAATAACTCTGCCCACAGAATGCTCGCCTTTAAGAATTTCTCTTGCGATTTCGCAATATTCATAAAGCTTTTCGGGCGGAACAAGGTCTTCATGTGCCGCAATCTGAAAAACACTGTCAGCAGAGGTATAAACAATCAGGTCACCCGATTCAAGGTGCTGTTTGCCGTAATCCTCAATTACCTGAGTGCCTGAATAGGGCTTGTTGCAAAGAACTCCTCTGCCTGTTCTTTTTGAAAACTCACTGAGAATTTCTTCGGGGAATCCGTCGGGATAGGTGGGAAGGGGCTTGTTCGAAATAATTCCGCATATTTCCCAATGTCCCGTTGTGGTGTCCTTACCCTTTGACATCTCGGCACATCTGCCGTAAGAACCTGAGGGTGAGGCTTCCTTTTCGGCATAGTCGATGCCGTCAATATTGAAAAGCCCTAATTTTTTCATGTTAGGCACTGCAAAGCCCTCTTGATTGAAGCAGACCTTGAGTGTGTTGCTGCCCTCGTCACCATAGGCGGCGGCATCCGGCATTTCACCGATGCCCACTGAATCAAGAACGATTAAAAATACTCGCTTAGTCATTAAATCACTTATCCAATCTGATTATTTATCCATTTTTACCGCAGTTTCAAGGGCAATCTTCATCATGTCTGTGAAGGTGTTCTGCCTTTCCTCTGCCGTGCAGGCTTCTCCTGTGAAGGGAAGGTCGGAAATTGTGCATATGGCAAGAGCTTTTTTATTAAGACGCATGGCATTGAGATAGAGTCCTGCTGCCTCCATTTCAACTGCAATTGAGCCTGCGTTTGCCCATTTCTTCATTGAGTCCGGATCTGCATCGTAGAAGGTGTCGGAAGAATAAAGGTTACCGACCTTCATGTCAATGCCGATTTCCTTTGCCGATTCCACTGCTGTTGTGAGAAGCTCAAAGGAGCAGGTCGGGGCAATTGTGCCACGCACTCCGAACTGCTTTGCAAAGTTGGAATTTGTGTTTGCGCCAATACCTGCAACAACATCCCTGAGGTTAATACCTTCACCTATACCGCCTGCCGAGCCGATTCGGATGATATTTTCCACATCAAAGAATTTATAAAGCTCATAAGAATAAATACCTATTGAGGGAATACCCATACCACTTGCCATAACAGATACCTTGTGGCCCTTGTATGTGCCGGTGTATCCCTGAATACCTCTTACATTGTTAATGAGAACAGCATCTTCAAGAAAGGTTTCTGCAATCATTTTTGCTCTCAGGGGGTCACCCGGCATGAGTACGGTTTTTGCAAAGGAGAACCCCTCCTTCAGATTTATATGCGGTGTTGATACTGACATATTTTTCCTCCTTAATATCCGTGAGATTCTTCATTTTTGACAATTTTAACAATTCTGCTTGTGCCGAGCCTTGAAGCACCGTTTTTCAGCATATCTTCTGCATCCTGAAGGCTTGAAATTCCGCCTGCGGCTTTAATCAGAAGATGATCCTTGACATTACGGCTGAAAAGCGCAATGTCTTCCTTTGTTGCACCGCCTGTGGAAAAGCCTGTTGAGGTTTTGATATAGTCTGCACCGGATTCGGAAACGATTTGGCACATTTTCACCTTTTCTTCCTGTGTAAGAAGGCAGGTTTCAATGATAACCTTCAGAAGCTTTCCGTTGCAGCTTTTTTTGATTTCCCTGATTTCATTGAGGATTTCATCATATCTTTTGTCCTTGAGCATACCGATGTTGATTACCATATCAATTTCATCGGCACCTTCCTTAACCGCCTCGGCCGTTTCAAAGCATTTGACAGCAGTTGTGCTGTAGCCGTTCGGGAAACCGATAACGGTGCAAATTTTAATTTTATCCTTAACATATTCCTTTGCTTTTTTCACATATGAGGGCGGAATACATACACTTGCACAGCCGTATTTTATTCCGTCGTCACAAAGAGAGCTGATATCTGCCCAGGTTGCTCCCTGACCTAAAACGGTGTGATCAACCTTTGAAAGAATATCTTTGATTTCCATAAGAAAAATACCTCCACTTTATTTTTGTACCTTTACAGATAAATATTACATTCAACTCAAAGAAAAGTCAAATAAATTTAAGTTGGCGAGTTTAATCCGGTTTTTGCTTCCGTCAACTTAAATGAAACTTCTTGACTCGGACTTATAAATCGGTTATTATATTTCTTGGGGTTATAAAGTGTATTGAGATAATAAAAAAGGAGAGAACCAAATGAATTTCAAACAGGATTATTCGGAACTTACAACTGAAGAGCTTAAGCAACTAAAAAAGTCAACCGTTCAGAAAAGCACGGTTATAAGTCTGTTGCTTATCGTGGCAGGCGTCGTGCTTATGTTTTTTACGGATTTTTCTTCCGTACCGACAATGATAGGTATGGTGTGTATGCTTTCTTCACTCGTTAACACCTTTTACACTTCATTTGTTAAAGCAAGACCCATTGAAATCGAACTCGGAAAACGAGCAAGAGGGGATTGGATGAATATAGTAGGCTCCGTTATTCCCGATGGCTGCACAACAACGGTTACCGTTACGGGCAGCAATATCCGTGACATGAACAGCTTCGGCTTCGGGCTTAAAAAAGGGATGACATACTATGTGTGGAAAAAGGATGGAAGTCTCAACTTTTTCCCTACAGGCGGTACGGGTAAAAATACTGAAAATCTTCTGAAATCAATTCCTCTTAGCAGTATTCTTTTTTATGAAAAGACAGGTGAGCGATATCATGAAACAAGGATAAGCGGCGGCGGAGGAAACAGAGTATCCGTAACAGGTGCCGTTGTTGGCAAGGCAGTTGGAGGCACAGCCGGTGCTGTTCTTCTCGGAAACAAGGGTGCAAGGCCTGTTCAGAGCAGAGATGTTGTTCACGATGACCGTGCAACTTGTATGAGATTTTCAAATCAGATGTTCATAAATTTTGCCTTACACGATTATAATGTGCTCAGAATGGTTATCCCGGAAAAGGATGCCGAGGTGGTTGCCGGAGGCAAAGAAAAAGCTTCACAGAGTCCGTCAGAACAGAGTGTGCCCATTTCTGCGGCAGACGAAATTGCAAAATTCAAAAAGCTTCTTGATGAAGGTGTAATCACTGAGGCTGAATTTGAAGCTAAAAAGAAGAAGCTTCTGGATTTATAAACAGGAACTGTAAATAACTATTTAAAAAGTGAGAAAAAACAACGTAAAAAGTAATTCTCTTTCTGAAAGCAGCCCGAGTCAGTAGACAGTAGTCAGGAGACAGGTGTCAGTAGTCAGTAGTCAGGAGACAGGAAAGATAAAAAACAAGAAAAACAACGTAAAAAGGAATTCTCTTTCTGAAAGCAGATTGTAGCGGGAGCGACTGTCGGACTACAGGCTGTGGAAAGGCACACAAATAAAATAGACAATAGCAGACCTTGCGGAACTAATTAAACCAAGCGGCTCATTTTATTGAGCGTTGTTTTAATTAGAGCTGTTCGGCAACCGAGCCGTGGTATTGCAGAACGGAGCAATCTGAAAATACCGATAAGAAAATTTCCTTTTTCTTTATCCACGGTGAGCAGAAAAGAATACCGAGTAACGGATAGAATAAGCTTGACTCGGTATTTTTAGTTCTTGCGGAGGTTAATCCGCCAAATGCGTGCTTTTGCTTACTTTTGTCACGCTTGACAAA
>JAFUQS010000075.1 GCA_017472225.1 Clostridia bacterium
CCGTATCTTTGAAAATATGAAATGATTTACGTTTGAAAATTTGCCTATAATAATCCATACGTACTCTCCGTCAAATTCTTATTTATCGAACTCATTATACCATAACCCCACCACAAATTTCAATCCGTTACATACACCTGTCACTTCAAAAGTAGCAGGTACTTTTTTATGTTTAAAATCTTAAAATTTGAATATTGAATACTGCGTCACATTTTTAAATTTTGCAGTCAGATACATAGCACTCGTCAGATTTTGACGGGTGCTTTTTTATACCCAAAACCGTGAATTTGGGAATGTGAATACTGCGTCACATTTTTTTCGCAGTACAACTAAATTTTTAAAGAAAGGAGGTACCCCTTATGCAAACAATCAACCTTACCCTTAAGCAGATCTCAGAAATCAAGACAATGATTAAAAGCCGATGTTGTAACTGTTATCAGGGCAACTGTCTGCTTCTTGATGACGGTGACACTCACACCTGTCCGCAACTCATAACACCGAGCCATATTATCTGCAGATATTTTCTTGACTGTGTGCTGCCGAGCGATAACACTCTTATGAAAAGCGTCACGGGTCAGACACCTGCCGAAACGGTTATCTGTGCTTTATGCGGCAGTAAAACTGAGAGGACTGGCAGAAATCAGAAATTCTGTCCCGACTGCGCGAAGAAGAAACAGCGACAGAGAAATGCAGAATATATGTCTGCAAAAAGGTCACGGGTGGATGTTTATGATGTCCTGAAGCCGCCAAAATAAAGGCTTAAAAACGGTGGAATGCCTATGGCAATATACTTTTATGTTGTTGCGTTTTAAAACATCCACACAAACAAGAAACATTTTACAACAAAAATCTAAAACCCGAACAACCGAACAAACCGATATGAAGCCCTATGCTACTGCCTTGCATCGTTCGTATTTGTAGCGAACAATATGGCACATTGTACGGATACAGACCGAACATAAAAGCCTTTATGTTATCGGGCGGCTTCAGTATCTGTACGGATGTTCGGAAAATCATTTCAAGAAAGAGGTAAAAATTTGGAAAATTATTTATACTATTCAGACCCGTTCTTTGCATATAACAATTCACTGTATATTGAAAGGACGATAAACGGTAAGCCGGTAAACATTAAGCTCAGCAATTTCCTTGCGAGGATAACCGAGGACATTACCTGCACCAACGGCGCCGAGAATGAAAGATTCCTTTCTATTGTCGGTACAGATGAAAAAGGTAATGACCTTCGCAAAATCACAGTACCCCTGAAAAATTTTGCACAGCTTGATTGGGCACAGGAGTATTGGGGTATCAACTGTGTTATCGAATCGGGCTACGGCAACCGTGATAATCTCCGTCAGGCCATTCAGTCAACGGCAAAGTATGCTGATACAAAAACTATCTACGGCACAACAGGCTGGTGGGAAACCTCTGACGGTTGGCAGTTCTGTATGCCCGGTAACAGTAACACAGAGGTTGAGCTGACAGAAAAGACAAAGGGTTATTCATTTAAAACGGATGCAGATATTACAGAAACGATGAGCCTTATGAAAGCTTTGCCGTACTCAGTAGCACCGAAGGAGATTATGTTTCCTATGCTATCTTACACATTGGTAAGCGTACTCGGCACATTTATGGCAAAGGCGGGCAAGGAAACTAAAACGGTTATTATGCTTTACGGCAAAACAGGCTCAATGAAAACAACGCTTTCACTTTTAATCAATTCCCTTTTCGGCAGGTTCAATGAAGACAATATCCCGATGAATTTCCGTGACACACCGAAAAGCATTCTGAACTATTGTTTCACTCTTAAGGACTGTGCAGTTATCATTGACGACTACCATCCCGGCTCAGGCAGAGAACAGTCAGCACAGGATGCAACCACTCAGGCTCTTATCCGTGGTATCTGTAACAGAGAAGCAAGAGGTGCTCTTGATAAAAGCGGAAGACAGAGAGCAGCCAAAAGACCGCAGTGTAATGTGATAATGACTGCAGAGTATCTTCCCAATGTGGGCGAAAGCGGTGTAGCAAGATTCCTTTCTCTTGAGCTTAAGCCCGGTGACATTAACCTTAACGAGCTTACAAAGTATCAGAAGGAATCGGAGGAAGGAACCTTATCCCACTTCACTTTCCTTGCAACTGAAATGCTGAAGGCAAAATTTC
>JAFUQS010000076.1 GCA_017472225.1 Clostridia bacterium
ACCTCAAGAATATTTAAGATCATTCAATGAAATATTGCTGCGCAATGTGAAATAATCCTTACGGATTATGAAATTTTCTGCTGAGGCAGAAAGTGAAATAAAATAAATCCCCATACGCCGCATCGTATTTCATAGCGTCAGCTATTTCATATGCTGACAGGCATATTTCATAAATCCCAAAAGGGATTTATTTCATTGAAAAAAGCCAAGTCTTTAGAGTCGCACTCTAAAGGACAGTTTGGAAACAGGTTGCGGTGTAGCCCGTGAGGGCTACGCCGTTTTCCTTATTTCAAGCGGTTTTTAGGGGATTTTCACGCATTTCCTGAATGGTTTCAAGAATCTCTTGTTCTGTCGGTATGTTTATGATACCCGCTGCAGTAAATGAAATATCAACAGGAACATGCTTTAATCCATTATTACCTTTGATGCTGTTATGAACATCTATTCGCTTAATCAAGGTGTTTACAAGTGTAGGTGTTAATTCTTTTAAGTCGGTACATCCACGAATTGCTTTTAAGAAAGCATCAAGGTCTATTTTTTCTTGTTCAGCTATTTTTATTGCTTGCTTGTCGTTTTCTACTGCGGCAAGCAATTCTTTTTTGTCGGGATCATTACATCGCCGTATCTGATTGTAAATTCTGTTACGCTGTGTTTTCAGTTCTTCCATTTTCGTTTCGGTGGTGAGAATAAAATTATCAACCTCTTTGAAATCATAAAGTTTTTCTTTAAGTGCAAGCTCAATCTGGTCATTCATAAACTCTATTCTCGGTGCAGAATATTTCATCTGCGGTGAAAATGGGTGCGGGTTCTGATTGTTCTTTTCGGCTATTGCTCCGGCATAAAACAAAAGAGTTATAACGGGAGCCTGAAGAACTGCAGCACCTACTAAAAATTTTGTGAACTGTTTAGTTGTTGCATCAAAGTTTTCATTAAAACGATAATTAAAATCCGACTCCTTAAACACATAACCCTTGTATTCATAAACAAAGGTTGTATAGTGTATGATGTTGTTTCATATTACGAAGCTAACAAGCAACCTGACAGTGAATTGGTTGTTTTACCTGTTGCAAACTTTGATTGTTATTACGGTAACACAAACTTCAGTAAAAAGTGGCTAAGTAAAATTCCTGATAGTGTGCTGACAAGAGAAGTTAGTAATGGTATATGCAGGATAAAAGTTGATGTATAAAAGCAAAAAACCCCGTTGTGAAAGCAGATTTACTGCAATCCTGACGGGGGTAAAGTCATTATATGTTTTCAAAATTGGCACAATGCTTCGGAGAATAAAAGAAAAGTATTGTAGCGGCAGGGCGTAAATATCTCCTTGCCGCTATTAGTGTTTACATAATTTTTTATGGTTTATTGAGATGCTTTTTACTGCCTATGCTGAAAGAATACAAAGAATTGCATCCCGGTGTTCATCTGCGTGTGTCTAATCATTCTACATCGCAAGCAATTTCCACTTTAAAAATCGGTTCGGTGGACATTGCAATAGTTACTACACCTACGGGTGAACTGCATAATTTAAAATGTGAAACAGTCAAAAATATAAAAGAGGTTGCTGTTTGCGGTACTGCTTTCAGTCGTCTTTCAAAAGAGCAAATTACTCTTGCTGATATTGCAAAGCTACCCATTGTTTCTCTGGGAACACATACCAAAACCTATGATTTCTATACAGAATGGTTTTTGCAGCACGGAATTTTATTTACACCCGATATTGAAGCCTCAACGGCAGATCAGATTTTACCTATGGTTAAAAATAATCTCGGCATAGGCTTCGTTCCGCAGCGATTTCTGGAAGATGAAGATTCAAATGATGTTATCATACTTGATTTGAAAGAAAGAATTCCGACACGTTCGATTTGTCTTATACAAAAATCAGACCAAGCACTGAATATTGCAGCAAAAGAACTTGAAAGAATGATGCTCAAACAAACACATCAATAAAACAGAGCGATAAAAAAGGCAGGGTATTGTTACCAATACTCCGCCTTTTTTTCAGTATTAAATTTCAGATTATGCACTGAACAGTGATGTGATTGATTCAAAAATCATTTTAAAGAAAGCAACAATTGCATCTATAAAACCGATTGAAACAGAAAAATCAGGAGCGAATCTTAAAACTGTAGGAAGTCCGTTGCTTGCATCATACTTTTCAATCTGTACAGTATGCTCACCGAATGTAAGATACTTGTAAGGAATTTTGCATACACCGTTCTCATCAGGAGTTATTTCTACAGTTTTTCCCCTATAACCCCATACAAGAGTATAATCTGTTACAGGACATTCCTTCACAGTTGCGTTAAAGTTTTCGTCATAAACTGTGTCCATACTTGTAAAGGAAATAATACCGTCTGAAAGCTTGTCAGTATTAATGATTGGATACTGCATACCTGTGTTCCAGGGGTCGCCGTAATACATAACGATTTCTTCACCGTCAGAAACAGTATAAGCACTTACTCCTACATTTGGTGCAACACCGTCAACCATATATGACCAACCGTCCCACATCATTGTGGTGTATGTACCTGCTGTAATACCGTTGATCGCAGTGATGTAATCGCCCCAATCAGAATAAATTACAGTAACATTAAGTGTATCATCTGCTGCATCGGCAGTTTTGATTACATCAAGAGCTGTTGAGCCGCTTGCTACTGTGACATCGCCATAATAAAGGCATTCTGTAATTCCTTCGATACGAAGGCTTACCGTTGCATCATCTTCTGCAGCAAATGACATAACAGCCATACAGCTCATAGCCATAATTACAGCAAGAATGATGCTGAGAGATTTTTTGAACATTTTCATTTCAGTTCAATCCTTTCGTTTGATTTTTATGTAACTCTTTCCGATATCGTGCACTATACCGAAAAGCGATAACCTAATAAGAATTTCCTATATCTTCGCCCATGTCGCAAGTATAGGCAAAAACAATTTTATCGCCTGCTTTAACATTGTAGCTGCTTGCTCCCTCATTGGGGAACACACCGTTTACACTATACATCCAACCCGATTGTGTACCGCAATCTTTTTCATATATCTGATGTATTCCTTCTATGTAATAATTGTCAAAAGCAGGAGTGTATGTATATTCAATCTGAATGCCGGATTTCTGACAATACTTGCAGTTATTTTTACAAACATTTTCACTGCAAGCCCTTTTTATAACATCAAAAACAGTTTCACCATTTTTTACTTCTACTGATACATCTTTTAGAATTATACCGTCTGAGGGAACAAAGGCTTCTTTTGAACTTTTCAGCTTATCTTTGCTATTATTTATTGTTCCGCACAGTATGGCAACCGTACAGATGTCAGATTTTTTTGTTGTCGGTTCAGTTGTTGTGACAACAGAAGTCAGAGCCTCCGTTGTTGTGATAATCTGTGTTGTTTCCCGAATTTCCGTAGTCGCAGTTGTAGTTGCAGAGGTTGAAGCCTCCGTTGTTGTGACAATCTGTGTTGTTTCCCGGGTTTCCGTAGTCGCAGTTGTAGTTGCTGAAGCTTCATCAATATTTGTTGTGACTGCTTCTGTGGCAGTTGTTTGCGGTTCGGTCACACTCAGCGTGCTTTCTTCCGAAGAAGCTTCATAAGAATAAGTGCTTTGTGATTCATATGTAGTTGTTATTTCTTTTTCAACATTGCTGCAGCCTGAAAGTGTCAATACAATCAGAAGCACAGAAATTAAAATTTTTATCTTTTTCATTGTTTACTCCAATTCAAAAATTCCGTATTTAATTCTTAATCTTGTGAATTTATCTGTCATTGGTTTGTTTATAAAAAACAGGAGCAATCCGGTTGTAATGCCATGAATGATATTGAAAGGAAGCCCCGATGTATAAACACTTAAAATGGCTTTGGGAGTGTACTGCGTCACCATCATCAGCACACTGCAGGAATCAACGATAAATCCATACACGATAAAGCATAATATTCCTCCCACTGAACTGACCAAAATCCGATTCGTGTTATAGCTTTTTCTCCAAAAAATCAAGCCGCTGAAAAATCCCACAAGTCCCATACCGAGCATCTGAAAAGGCGTAAACATTCCTTGTCCGAAAAGAAAATTTGACACGAACATAGACAGACTTCCGACCACAAACCCTACATTGGGTCCGAAAGCAACAGCGGTAACAACCACAAGAGCACAGGTGGGCTTTACCTGAGGGATAAATGCCATAACTGCTCTTGATGCAACACAGAGTACAACCATCATTGCTGTGAGAACTATTTCACTCGTTTTTATTTTTCTGTTTTCAAAAAACACAAAAAAGGGAATCATCGAAAAAACAATGATAAGTACGGCGGGTATGTAGTAGCTTTGGCTTTCAGAGAATTTAAGTGATAAAACAACTGCAGTCGGTGCAAGAATCAGAATAAATAGTATTGAAACAACAGTTAATTTTGCAGATTTTTTTTGCATAGTTCAAGCACCTGCCCTTGTGTTACTGCCGTAGGAAAAATATCTCTTGAAATCTTGTTTGCCGCAGTAGTGTAGAAAAAGTTCTGTGCAAAAAAGTCATATTTGTTTTCTTTCAAAACACATAAACCGTCAAAAATCATCGCACATTCATCACAGTATTCGGCGCAGAATTCCGTATCATGAGAAACCATAACAACAGTAACTCCGCCTTCGCACAACTCTTTGATTTTTTCGGCAAATTTAATCTTAAACAGATTATCCATCCCTTTTGTCGGCTCGTCCAAAAAGATTATTTTCGGCTGTTTGAGAAGTACCATAGCAAGTGCGGCTCTTTGCATTTCACCGCCGCTTATGTCATAAGGGTGTCTGTCAAGAAAAGACTTGATTTCCGTAAATTCCGAAATGCTTTCAATTCTCTTTTCTCTTTCTTCTTTTGACAAATCTGAATTTTTAAGCACGCTCTCAAGGTCTTCTCTGACGGTGTTGCCTGCAAAAAGACTTTCGCATTTCTGAGGGAGAACTGCCAACATACCGTTATATAATTCTGCCGGCTTATATTTTTTTATGCTTTTTTCAAATATCTTAATTTTGCCCGATTTACATTCAAGGATACCACTCATAAGCGACAGAGCAGTTGTTTTTCCTGCACCGTTAGCACCCATAAGTGCCGTAAATGAACCTTTTTTGACAGTAAGATTTATTCCTTTAAGCACATATCCGCTGTTTTCATAAGCGTATCGCACATTTTTCATCTGAATTGCATTGTCTTCTGAAAGCTCTCGCACTTCTTTTGAAGGAATCGTATATTTCAATTTGTCCGCCATAAGATGTTCGAGCATTTTATGTCCCTGTGCAATACTCAGAGGCATTCTGCCGTCAAGCCCAAGATGTGAATGAACTCTCATAGGTAAAGGCATTGATTTTTTTACAAATTCATTCTTATAAAAGACATCTTTTGATATATTTTCGGGTTTACAGTCGCTGATGATTTTTCCGTCTTCCATTATGATGATTCTGTCGGCAAGAGGGATAACATTTTCAAGGCGATGTTCACTGATAATTATTGTAATTCCGTTTTCGCTACGGAGCTTCCGTACTGTATCTAAGAAAGCAGATGCAGAAACAGGGTCAAGCTGTGAAGTAGGTTCATCAAGAATTATTGCCTTAGGGTTCATTGCTACAATACTTGCAAGGCACACAAATTGTTTTTGTCCGCCCGAAAGCTCACTTATTTTTTTATCAAGTAAATCTTCCAAAGAAAAATATGCAGAAATCTCGGCAATGCGAAGTCTTATTGTTTTACTGTCAAGGCCAAGATTTTCAAGCCCGAAGGCAAGCTCGGAACGAACAGAATGTGTAACAGCCTGATATTCCGTGTTCTGAAGCAGAAAGCCGATATTACGGGCAGAATCTCTTTGAGAAAAATCATTTTTGTTTTTTTCAAAGAAAATGATTTCACCCTTTGATTTACCTTTGGGAGTTAATTCAGGCTTGAGCATACGCAAAAGTGTTGATTTACCACTGCCGGATTTACCGCAAACTACGATAAACTCTCCTTGCTCTATTTCAAGGTTGATATCATTCAACGCAGGCGTATTTGAATCAGGATAGAAAAAGCTCAGGTTTTTTATTTTGTAATTGACCATCGTTTTTCCTCCCATAAATCAATCATAAGCGGCATCAGAAGAACTGATGCAAAAAATATAATCAGTATAACAGAAACAGCATCGGGTGTCGGTATGTCAATAATCGGATTGTATGATGCCGAAAGCTTTCGGTCTGAAACAAAAGTTAACACAAGTGCCGCAAAAGAAATTACTGTTATTAACGCATCTTTTACCGAGAACACATAATCATTATACGAGGTCCTGCCGTGAAGTCCGTAGCCCCGTGCCCTCATTGAATCCGAAGTGTCAATGCCTTTTTCCAATGTCCACGAAACAAGAATTGAAAGTCTGCGTGATGCACTTCTTATTTTTCCTATAAATCCGGAGACTTCCACACCGTTTCCGATACCTTTTTCTGCATTTGAAATTTCTGACGACTGAGCTCTGATAAGTGGTATAAACCTTAACACCATTGAAATTATCAGGGCAAGTCTCGGTGAAAATCTTCCGAAAATAAAAATAATTTTTTCACTTGTTATTATTTCATTAAAACAATCCAGCCACAGAAGCATGCCTGCAATTCTTATTCCTGAAATCAAGCCGTAAACAAGTGCTTCAAGCGTAAAGTTGTTGCCGTTTTGCATAACGAACAAAACCGTTACACCGTAATGACTGAAAAGACCGTTGAAAACAGTTATAAGGAGAATAAGAGGTAAAATAAATTTCAGAATATATGCCGTTGTCTTTTTCTTTTGCAGCTTAAAATCATATACAGCACCAGAAACAAAACTGATAATAAGAATCAAAGGATTGGTTGCAATAAGACACAGGATGAAAGAAAAAATAAAAAACATTAAGTCGGCAAAAGGATGCAGATATTTAAAACCGATTTTCATTATATTTGTGCAAATAATGCCTTTAGCTTTGATAATAACTCACTCAGAAATGCAAATATTTTCTGAAGGAAGGAGCTTATGCTCATTTTCTTTGATACTGCAAAAATGTTACCTGAATCATTCTTATAGTAGAGAGTTCCGTCTTCACTTGCTGAAATGGTACTGATACAGTATTCACTCATGTTTTCATCGGGTGTAAAAAGTTCTGTTTTTATTGCTTCCTTTTGTCCTGCACTATCCTCAAAAACAGTAATTCCGCCCGGCTTACTGTTATATGTTGAATAAATGTAAATTTTTCCGTTTGTATCCTCATATCCGGCAGAAACAAGCATGGTTGCCTGCGGATAACCGAGCATTTCACAGGAATAAATTTCTTTCATTGTGCTTGCATTCAAAACAATAAATTCACCTTTACTGCCATTCGCACAGCCTACATAGAGCCTCTCGTTATATACAACAGGTGTTCCTGTAACGGCACCTGCAGCGGTATAAGTTTTAAGTGAGCTGAGCTTACCCGTTGAAGAATTTATGTTGAATTTATATACATAGCCTGCCTTACTTGAAACATAGCAGGAGTTGGTTTCAGATGAATAGGTAACAGAGGAACGGATATCTCCCTTGACACTGAGTGTTGATACGGATTTTCCGCTGCTTTTATTAAGAGCGATAATTTTTGAACTGCCGCTACTTCCGCTTTTGCCGTCATCCTTGCCGAAAACAATATAATCATCCGTCACAAGACAGCCTGCCCAATAAAAACCGCCTAAGGATTTATAAGTCCACTTTGCCTTTTTGCTCTCAGTTTGTTTTTTTGTGTTTTCATCCTTTACGCTTAAACATACATAGTTTGCATATTCGGTTTCACTGACCCAGAATCCTGTATAAATATACTCACCGTCGTATGTTATGGGACAAATAGCCTGTCCGCCTAAACTGTCGGTATAAACCCAGAGAGATGTCATTGTTTCGTAATCAAATGCCTGAACAATGCCCTCGTCAAGTTGAACAAAAATTTTGCCGTCGGCATAAAACGGTGCAACTGTAGCATAAAGGGTGCTGCCCTGCATTTTTACACTTGCAATTTCTTCGCCCGTTTTTGCATCAAGCTTATATAGCTTGACACCCGAAACCAAAATAATCGTATCTCCCACAACAACAGGCGGTGTTGGTGCTCCCTTGTAATTTCCTCCGAATTTTTTTGAAAACAACAATGCTGATGAATCGGTCGGTGTCTGAGCATAAGTTATGCCTGCAAAAGATTCCGATGTTGCAAAAGAAACTATGTATAAAGATGTAATAATTATTATTACTGCAAGAAAAAAAGATAAAAACTTTTTCATAACAACCTCCGTTAACTGTTACTTTATTTTTCTTCGTGTCTGCGTTGTTTTTCCAATTTTTTTAATGAGGTTAATCTCTGTGCTTTGGATTTTCCCGCACTTCTCTTTTTAGTCTTTTTCAGTTCAGGCTTTGCTTCTTTAAGTCCGGCATATTCCAACGCTCTCGGCCACGGTCCGAGATAAGCTTTTATTCGTGAAACCGAAACGGCATCAAAGTCCTCTTTTTTGGGAACTCTTCCGATTTCGTCATATTTTTGCCGTAAAAGCTCGGCAGCATAATTCTTTTTCTCTTCTGTTATCATAAAACACCTCTGAAAAACAAAAACACTCTTTTAACCTTATGATTAAAAGAGTGCAACTGATTTACAGTACGCCAAAATACGCCTCAGAGATAAACAAAAAGAATGCAAATCCCAAAGCCGATAAAACGGGCGATAAATCGGTTGCACTCTTCTCACCAAAGTTGTGTAAAACCTAAAAGACACGGCAGGTATCCTGACTTATGATGCAGCGGTTGTGTTTCCACTAAAAGAGCATTCCTTCTCAGGATTATGTATCCCAATGGCATTTATGCTCCTATCTTGTCAAATACAGTAATGGCGGTTGTTCCGGATTCGAACCGGATTCCCTTTTACATCTACTCAGCTAACAACTTTTCAAACCGTATCTTTCATATCATATATTCATTTATTTGTTTTATTATATCACTCAACACCTGTGATTTCAATAGAAAAGCAAAAAAATTACGCCTGCCTTCCGAAAAGAAAATCAGCAAAAACGAAAGGCAGGCAGAGGAATAACGCTATTTAATAACAGCTATTGCATCACTTATTGTTTTTTCAAAAGCTTGCTGACCGTATTTGTCAACCTCAGCCTTATCTTTTATACCGTGAGTAAGACAGCCTGCACCACCGATACAACCGCCGACACAAGCCATACCCTCAATGAAGTTTGCATCAAGAACATTCTTGCTCTTTTTAAGAAGGGCAGTCTTACATTCTTCAATACCGTCACAGGTAATCGCTTTAAGAGCAAAATCTTCAAGTCCCTGCTCTTTAAGTGCCTGAGCAACAGCATCCGAAAGACCGCCGCTTCGTGCAAAAATTCTTCCGAAATATGATGCATTGTCAAGAACATCTTCTGAGAGCGAGGTAATGTCAATATCTCTGCTATCAAAGAGTGCCTGTAATTCTTCAAATGTGAGCACTGCATCAACATAAGGCTTTACTGTTTCCAGTTGAGCCTCTGCCTTTTTCGCAGTACAGGGACCGATAAAAATAGTTTTTGCATTTTCATCGGTTTCCTTGATGTATTTTGAAATTTCAGCCATAGGTGAACGGTTGTGAGAAACAAGCGGTACAAGGTCAGGGAAATTAGATTTGATATATGAAACAAAAGCGGGACAGCAGGAGCTTGTTAAAAAGCCCTTTTCCGTAAGCTCCTTTGCCTCACTCATAGCAACCATATCAGCACCGAGAGCCGCCTCAACAACAGTATGGAAGCCAAGCTTTTTAAGACCTGTTATAACCTGACCAAGCTTTGCGTAAGAAAACTGACTTGAAATTGACGGTGCAACTACGGCATAAAGCTTGTAATTTCTGCCTTGCTCACTCTTTTTTATAAGGTCAACTACATTGAGAATGTAGGATTTGTCGGTAATGGCACCGAAAGGACATTGATATACACAGGCACCGCAAGCAGTACATTTATCGTTGTTTATGGAAGCAGCATTATCATCATTTATTGAAATAGCCTTTACCTTACAAGCAATCTGACAAGGGCGTTTTCTGTTCACAATGGCAGAATAAGGGCAGACCTTTGCACATTGACCACATTCCACACACTTTGATTTGTCAATATGTGCCACATGGTTATGGTCAAATGAAATGGCTCCTCTTTTACAAACATCCTCACACCTGTGTGCAAGACAGCCACGGCAAGAGTCGGTTACCTCATATCCCGCTGCGGGACATTCATCGCACGCAATATCAATAACCTCAATCACATTCGGGTTTTCTGCATCGCCACCCATTGCTATTTTAACTCTCTCAGCTAAAATTGCCCTTTCTTTATAAACACAGCATCTCATTGTAGAGGTTTTACCGGGAACGATTTTCTTAGGGATCTCAAGAATGTTTTCAAGGAGAGAATCATTCCACGCTTCACGTGCAACCTCACGCAAAACCTTATATTTCAAATATTGTACTTTCGTATCAAATTTTCTGATATTCATTTACATTCTCCTTAAAAATAACTTACCTTTATCCTTTTTCCCATTTCTCTGAGAGATTTTGATAATTCATCAACAAGGTTCATTTTAATGTTGAAGTTTATGGGAAGGTCCGGATTCTGATGAGCAGGGTTTACTGCACGACCCACATAAAAGTTTATATCGGTGGCTTCCTCAAACAAAAGCTGACTTATCAGGGACGCACCGTCTTTTTTGAAGCTCCAATGCTCATAAAACTTGTTTTCACCAAGATAATCCTTTGCATATTCAATAACCTTGTTCATTGTGATAACACCTTCTGTAACCAGGTCAACTCCTTCCAATTCCGCAATCGGCGGAACATCGGATTGAACGAAGTTTAATGTAGGCTTCAAAGGTTTTCTCAAATATTTTGCGGCAATAGAAGAGGTCGTACCGCCACAGATGATATGCTTTCCTTCCTTTGAAAAGAACAGTGACATCATTCTGTCGGCATCATCACGGTTTGAGGGCGGACCGAACAATATGTTCATCGGCTCTCTTTTTCTTATTCTTACGATACAGGCAGTAGCATCATCGCCCGGTTTCTGACCGTATAATTTGTCACATTCATCAACAAGCATGGTGGAAAGAGTTTTAGCAGTATAGCCCGCAGGAACAAGGGTTTCAATAAAATCAATAATATCGTCTCTTTTCCAACCGAAATTATATGAAACTCCTATTCCTGCATGGGGACATCCGTCACTCATTGCAACAAACAGGTCATTTTCTTTAAGCTGAAGAACGGTTTTATAGATTTTTTTGCCGCCTATGTTCATTTCTGTTTTCGGGTAATCGTAATTCACTTCGTCACGAATAACAATTACCTGCGGATTATCGTACTGATAAATTTCAGCGGTTTGATTATTGACGAGCTGAATAATGGTAAAAGTGGAATAAGCAACACCTCTGACGGAGCAAACGGGAAGAGTTGCCGCTATTGTTGCAACACATTCCTCAATGGGTAAGCCTTCAGCCATCATTGTTGAAATAATTTTTGAGGTAAGGGTTGAAAGAATACTTGCTTTAACACCGCTACCCAGGCCGTCGGACAAAACAATAACCGTTGAGTTTTCATCGGGCTCAACAATATCCACATGGTCACCGCAGAGCTGTTCACCATAGTGATTTATACTTTTATATCCGATATCTGCACATAAATCATTCATCAGTTATTGACTCCTTCAGCTTGGCAAGAGCAATTTTGGTTTCTGCCGCTGTTTCACCCAAAAGCGATGCAATTTCCTGAACAATTCGCATTTGCTTATCAACAACTCTGTCTGCTACTTCAATGGTTTTCTGGCTTATATCTTCTTTTCTCTTGCGTTCATTTTCCTCATCGGTAACATCACGCATAATACCGATTAACATTCGTGTATCACGGTCATAAACTATAGTCTGTTCAACATATCGTTTATACTCAGCAAAATAAACACGCTGGTCTCTTACGCTTCTGCCGGTTTTGAGAACATTCATAAAAACTGTCGGGTCGAGAATTCTTACAACATTATCGCCGAGTATATCTGAAGCAGAACGGATATTCATAATATCTCTTGCAGCCTTATTTATCTGCTGAACTTCAAGGTTTTCATTAAGAACGATTAAGCCGTTGGGAGTGTTATTAACAATAATATCGGAAAAGCTCTCTGCTTTATCTTTAAGATAAGGCAGACACATAGATATTTCAGCCTTGCCCTGTAAAATAGCAATGGCTTTTTCACGGCAGGTGTTATATCCGCAGGAGCCGCAGTTAAGTTCGTGAGCCGGCTTGAATTTACCCATCTGACGAAGCACAGCCGTGATTTCATATTCACAGGGCATTATTGCTTTCTGCTCGATGTATTCAAAGGTCTTTTTAAGTTGTGCTGTTTTGGGCTGAGAAACTTCAAAATCCTTTTCACCGGCATAGTTAGCAACCTCAATATAGTCCTTTATATTGGAGGTGTGGTGATATTTTTCAATAACAGGGCCGCCTACACAACTGCCGACACAAGCCGACATTTCGATAAAGCACTTATGTATTTTGCCTTTTTCTATATCCTTGAGAACCTCAATACAGTTTTCAACTCCGTCAATGGCAACATAAGTATAATCTGTTTCTTCTTCCATTGTTTTGAGTACACCGCCTGTTGTAGGGAAGAAGCGGGCACGACTGCATTCGTCCTTATCAAGAACCTGTTCAGGCTCAATATTTTCTTGCTTAAGCCATTCGGTAAGCTCTTCAAAGGTTAAAACTGCATCTGCTATGCCTTCGTAGTAGCTTGCCTCGTCTTTTTTGGCAACACAAGGACCTACGAAAACAGTTTTTGCATTAGGAAATCTGCTTTTTATATCCATACAGTGTGCCTGCATAGGCGAAACAACATCTGCAAGATATTCAAGTGCTTTCGGATAATGCTTTTGTATAAGCAGATTTACGGAATGACAACAAGAGGAAATGATAATATCTCTATCCTCCTCTTTAAGCATTCTTTCATATTCTGTTTTAACTATGGTAGCACCGACAGCAGTTTCTTCAACATCATAAAAGCCGAGCTTTCTGAGAGCTTTTCTCATAGAGTTGATGCCTACACCGTCATAATTGGCAATGAAAGAAGGTGCAAGCGAAACAATTACCGGGTCACCGCTTTGTATCAAAACCTTTACTTTTTCTGTTTCATCAACAATTTCTTTTGCATTCTGCGGACAAACAACAAAGCACTGACCGCAAAGAATACATTCATTCCCTATGATGTGTGCCTGATTACCTGAAAAGCGGATTGCTTTAACGGGACAATGTCTGATACACTTATAGCAGTTTTTGCAGTTTGATTTTTTTAAGGTTAAGCAATTTGCCATATCCCGTTACTCCTTTGCAAATTTATTTAAAACATTTTCCGTAAAGAACTCTTTAAAATTTTCTCTTGTAATGCCAACATGAATATCATCATCGACTTGCACTGTAACCCCGATACGGTTACACTTGCCGATACAAAAACTACCGGCAAGTGTGATTTCGTCTTCCAAATGATAATCTGCAACGGCTTTTTCTAGAAGCTCCACAATATCCTGAGAACCTTTAAGGTGACAGGAGGAGCCTACACAAACCTGAATTATCATCAGAGCTTATACCTTGGAAAGAACGCTTTCCTTAAAGAAGTCAGCAACTGTATCGGGAGTTACTGAATAAAAATCGTCATCAACAGTTACGCAAACACCCTGCTGACATTTGCCCATGCAGAATGTGCCGCCGAGCTCAACCTTGTCACCAAGATTGTTTTCTTTAATAAGATACTGAAGCTCTTCAACTACCTGACGAGAGCCTTTGATATGACATGATGAACCGATACATACTGTAATTTTCATTGCATTATCCTCCTTATTCGTAATCAACAACATTTACCCAAGAGAGTAAAAATTCACGTTCTTTTTCGTTGCCCTTTACTGATTGTGAAGCCGCAACTATAGGCATCCATTTCTGAACGTACTGCTTTGCGGTATCACTCTTTTTGCAGAACAAATCAAGATATTCCTTTGCTCCTTCAATATCGCCTGCGAGCCAGAAAAGGAGATATGTTCTTGCCGCATCGGCAGAAGCATTACCCTGAGTTGCGTGTGACCAGTCGAGGATATAAGGTGTTCCGTCTTCTGCTATGATAATGTTTGACGGATGAAAATCACCGTGGCAAACCTTTGTATGCTTGGGCATGCCCTCAAGACGAGTATGAAGGTCATATCGTGTTGTAGCGTCAAGCTCTGACATACCGATTTTTCTGTTCATCTTATCCTTGAGTTTATTAAGGAGAGGGCAGGTTTTTGATTGAACCTCTATCTGCAAATCAACAAGCATTTCAATATACTTGCTCTTATTGTCCGGGTCCTCTTTCATAAGCTGTGAAAGAGTTTTACCCTTGATATAATCTGAAACGATTGCCCATTTTCCGTCAATCATTGTTACTTCACGGATTTTTGGAATATTCAAGCCTGTTTCTTCAATCCTTGCCTGATTAAGTGCTTCGTTAAGGACATCAGCCTTTGAATAACTACTGTCAAAAACCTTAACGCAAGCGTCACCGTCACGATAAATTGTTTTGTTATTTCTTACTGCAATTACTCTGTCAAGTTTCATTGTTCTGTATCTCCCTTCAATTAAGCTTTTTTACCTTTTGTATAAGGTGCTTTTACTGTGTTTACCTTTGCTGTTTCTGCAATATCTTCAGCAGTAGGCATTGCCTTTTCTTCAAAATGCTTGCCGTAGTAAGCGTTAAGATACATCTGCTTGATTTCGCTCATAAGAGGATAACGGGGGTTAGCACCTGTGCACTGGTCATCAAATGCCTGCTCGGTCATTTCATCAAGATTGTCAAGGAATACTTTTTCGTCAACACCGTAATCTTTGATTGTATCTTTAATACCAACTCTTGCCTTAAGGTCGTTAATTGCCTTAATAAGATTTTCAAGCTTTTCTTCATCAGTATTGCCGCCAAGATTGAGGTAATCTGCAATTTCAGCATAGCGGGCAAGGGTATGAGGATGGTCATACTGTGAGAATGTACCCATTTTTGCAGGAGCTTCGGAAGCATTGAAACGAAGAACCTCTTCAATCATAAGTGCATTTGCAACACCGTGAGGAAGATGATGGAAAGCACCAAGCTTATGAGCCATTGAGTGACATACACCGAGGAAAGCATTTGCGAATGCCATACCTGCCATTGTTGC
>JAFUQS010000077.1 GCA_017472225.1 Clostridia bacterium
TATTGAGCAAGGCATCATCAATGAAGCTACTAAGAGCCGTATGGATGAACTTGAAGAGCAGAAAGACGAAATAAAGGTTGCTTTAGCTGAGGCTCGCTTGAAAGAAAATCTCGGACTCAACAAGGAACGCATATTGTATTTTCTGCATCAGTTCACCGATATGGATTATACGGATCCTGAATGTCAGAAGCGGCTAATCAAGACGTTTTTAAACTCAGTTTTTGTATATGATGATAAAGTTGTTTTGACCTTCAACTATTCCGGAGATAATCGAACTATCACCTTAACGGAAATTGACGCCGGAGTAGAGCAGGGTGTTCGACTGCCCCGTGCGTTGAGCCACCAGAAAACGACAGATTCCGACAGGAATCTGTCGTTTTCAGTTATATTCGCCTTGCGGCGAGTGATATTGCTTCGCAGTGATATTCGGCTTGCACCGAGTGATATTGCCTTACGGGCAGTTAAAGGGCGAATATAATATCACTTCTGCGAAAGCAGAAATATCACTTTCACGAAGTGAAAATACCACTCCGCCAGCGGCGGAATATCACTCAAAACTATGTAAGAGTTCGAATTCATACGCCAAAACGCCAAAAATATCTTTTTTGTAGCCCATAGCCAAAAATCGACAAGTTTCGACAGAAGCTTGTCGGTTTTTTATTTCTTCACTCTTAACATCACAAATGCGAATATTTTCACCGAAGTCGCAAAAAATGACGCTAATTTATTGAAAAAACAAGTCGTTTGTGCTATACTGCTTATGAGATATCAGGAATATATCATGGAGGAAAAGATAATGAAATCAAAAAAAGGTACCATTATTTTTGTAGTTGTTGTGGCAGCAGTATTGCTGGGCGCTTGGCTGTTCATGGGTGGTGCGGATGCTGAGCATATTGAGGACACCAACGGCCCGGAGGATATTTCTCTGGCGAGCATTACCCAAGAGGATATTTTGGGCAATGGTGTGCATACCAGCGTTGGCGGCCCCTACACCGAAAAGCACACTGTTTCTTACGGAGGTGTGACCATGAGCGACGGCACCAGATTTTACTCTGAAAAGTTCAGCGGCATCTGTGAGATCGATAATGGCACGCTGTTGTCCGGTTCCGATCTGGCGATTTACCTGTATGATTTTAGCGTGACTGCCGGCAATTTCCAGATATTTGTCGTGCTGGATGGCGTGATCGTGGGCACAATTGAACCCGATTCTTTCGCAACATTCGAAATGTTGGATACGGATGGTGGTTACTATCAAGTGTTCCTCGCCGGTGAGAGCGCGGCGTTTGAATTTACTTCGTTTGAAATTGAAGCCTAACAGACAATTAGGGAGGACGCCAGCATGAAGCTTTACTACAAGAATAAGACCCTCTGCACTGAAAGTAACTACCTTTTGCTGGTGGATGCCAGTGATGAAAAGAAATATGACGTCAAATGGCGGGGGTTGTTTTTGCGATATCTGCAGGTAATGGATTCGGATAAGAATGAACTGGCTCAGATCAGGCGGGAAAAGGGTCTGATGCCCCATTACGGTGTGTACATCAACGAAGAAAAGATTTTTGACCTCAAAAAAGAATTCCACCCTCTGATGCCTAAACATAGCATTGAGGGCCGGGGTTGGCAGATACAGGATAAGGCTATGTTGCATGACTACGATGTGCTGGAAAACGGAGCGCCGGCACTTTCCGTATCACAGTGCTACAGGGATTGGGGGCGATCCTACGAGATCCAGATCGCAGACGGTGTTAACGAGCTGTATGCTGTCTGCGTGGCATTGACCATTGATGTGTGTATGAACGGCGATAATTTCATGCGCCCCGGCAAGGACACATAAAATCGCATACATACGGCGTTATAATCAGTTCAACAAGCAATAGGTAATCGTGAACTGTGAAGAAGTATTCCGCTTCGAAGATTTTGAATTTATTGTGAGAGTTCAAATTCATGCGCACGACCGGAAGAAATATCTTTTCTGTAGCCCATAGTCAGAAAACCGACAAGTTTCGACTTGTCGGTTTTTCAGTTATATTAGCCTTACAGCGAGTTTTATTGCTTCGCAGTGATATTGCGCTTCGCACAGTTTTATTCGCTTTGCGAGTTAAAAGGTGAATATAATATCACTTTTTCACATCCGCACCCGATTGTAATTTTATATTAAGTCTGCTATAATCATCACTACAAATAAGAATTTGTATAGGAGAGAGAAAGATGTTTAGTTTTTTTAAAACAAGAAAAAATTCAAAGGCAACAAAAAATAATTCTGTATTTCAAGGAAAGGGATTTATTGATGTCACTAATTTTGATGCAATGTCTCCAGACGACTCTCTTGGGTATGCGTGTGTCTGCGATATAGTTGTTTTTCAAAATGGTCTGATTGAAATTTTTTCGGATAATAATGAAAGAAATTTATTAGAAAGCTTTTCTGTTTTAAATATTGTTACAGCAAACAATAATATAAATAATTATGCTCCGGAGACTATGATGGGAGTTTCTGTGATAACAGAAAATAAGGGTTTGCGAATATTCTTTCAAACAAAAGAAAGTAAAATTGAATTTTGGAATGCACTTACTACTACATATGATAATCTCAAAGAAAGATAATATTTTATGTAAACAGATTCTTTGAAGATAAAAAAGTATTTGACAACTTTCAATTTATAGCTCTGTATCCATTTTGTATACTAAACACAAAAATCCCGTTCGTGTCAGCGAATGGGATTTTTACTTATTACTTATTATCTCTTCACTTTTCCTTCGTGCTTTCCTTTGGTACGGGATTTTTGGCGAGGTAATAAGTAAGAGGGAATAGTGAAGAAGTGTGAGCGGGACATCCGCCCCCGATTGTAATTTTATATTAAGTGTGCTATAATTATGTAAGTTTATTTTGACATAGATTAACTCTACCGTTGGTTGATTTCTCTCCACTCAACCAACAGTTCGTGTTTTTTTGCAGCTTGTTTATTTATACTAAAGATGAAAGGAGGAAAACTATGGACCAAATCAAAATAGGGAAATTTATTGCCGTGTGCAGAAAAAAAGAGAACCTGACACAAGCACAGCTGGCGGAAAAATTGAATATCACCGACAGAGCAGTATCAAAGTGGGAAACGGGTAAAGCGATGCCTGATTCTTCAATAATGCTTGAATTGTGTGATGTTCTCAGAATCACCGTAAATGATTTATTAAGTGGGGAGGTAGTTTCAATGGATAACTATAACAAAGAATCAGAAAAGAACTTAATGGAAATGGTCAAGCAAAAAGAAAAAGCCGATGAACGGCTGTTGGCTACTGAAACTGTATTGGGTGCGGTAGGTATAATTTTATGCTTGGCAATCATTTTTGTTGCATGTTATGTCCCGATGACGGATTGGCTCAGAATAGTGCTGTTTTGCATAGGCTTCATCTTCATTTTTGTCATAGCTTTCTGCCTTTTGAAAATTGAACAGGTGGCGGGTTATTATGAATGTAAGCATTGTCACCATAAATATGTGCCGACATATAATGCTGTGCTTTGGGCAATGCATACGGGCAGAACAAGATATATGAAGTGCCCGGAGTGCAACAAAATGTCATGGCAGAAAAAAGTAATCAGCAAAGAGTAAACGGAATTTGGCACATAAATTCCTTGCTTGTAAACGCTATAGGATAAAACTACCCGAAGAAGAGAAAATAAAAACTCTTTTTCGGGTAGTAATTTTTATATAGTGATATTTTATTCGCCCTTAAACTGCCGAAGGCAATATCACTATGCGAAGCATAATATAACTGCATAGCAATACAACTCGCCGCAAGGCGAATAAAACTGCCCAAGTGTCCTTTAGAACACTTGAGCTAAGTTTCGTGGCTTTTTTCTCATTTTCATTACTGCAACCTATTGCATTTTATAACACCTTTTGATAGAATTATATTATTATTTTTTGCGGAAGTGATTAAATGAAAGCGATTGTAAACGGAAAAATTATTCTTAAAGACAGAATAACCGAAAACTGTGCCCTTCTTTATTCTGATGTGATTGAAGGAATTGTGCCCGGCGATAACATTCCGGAAGGCGCTGAGATTATCGATGCAAAGGGCGGTTATGTTTCGCCCGGACTTATTGATATGCACATTCACGGATATCTTGGTAAGGATGTCTGTGACGGTGAGGAGGAGAGTATCCGCACAATTTCAAAGGGACTTCTGTCCAACGGTGTCACAGGCTATCTTCCCACCACTATGACTGTGGACATGAAGGTTATCAGAAAGGCTCTTGAGGTTTGCCGCAATCTTAAAGAAGAAAGCAAAACCTGGGTCGGCAGTACGATTTTAGGCTGCCACGCTGAAGGCCCATTTATAAGTGAAAGCAAAAAGGGTGCACAGGATGCAAAATATATCCTTAAGCCTGATGCGGAGTTTGTCAAGGAATATGCAGATATTATCAAAACCATCACTCTTGCACCTGAGACCGATGAAAATGATTTTTCTGCAATTCGTGAAATTTGCCGTGATACCGATGTTGTTGTGTCAATGGGTCATACCTCGGCAGATTATGAAACTGCAATGGCGGGTGTTAATGCAGGTGTGAAGCATGTTACTCATCTTTTCAACGCCATGACGCCTCTCAGCCACCGTGCTCCCGGTGTTGTTACAGCGGCACTTAATGCAGATGTTAGCTGTGAGCTTATTGTTGATACCTTCCATGTTGACCCGTGCTTTTATGATATGCTCTGGAAGCTGAAGGGAAGAAAGCTCTGCTTTATTACAGACTGCTTACCGGCAGGCGGACTTCCCGAGGGTGAATATACTCTCGGCGGACAGAAGATTATCTATAAAGGTATTGTCTGTCGCCTTGAAGACGGAACTGTTGCGGGCAGTATATTGCATCTTAATAAGGGTGTATGGAATGTGTATACAAATTCAACCATTCCGCTTCATGAGTGTGTAAATTGTGCTTCACTCAATGCTGCAACCGTTTTAGGTCTTGAAAAAACAAAAGGCTCACTTGAGATAGGTAAAGATGCTGATATAATCATTACCGACTGTGAGTTTAATGTAGAAAAAACAATTATCGGAGGAGAGATCAGATATGAATCTTAAAGTAAAAGCAAAACTTGACCCGAAATTTCAGCCCTTGTCAATTGTTTGCCGTGAAATGCGTGAAGCTACCAAGGAAAACGGACAGGACATAATCATTGCCGCTGAAAGAAATGACGGATACACCTCTACATATAAAACCCGTATCTTCTGTGACGGAACAGGCCACGATGAGGAAAATTTCCGTTTTGTTGAGCGTATCGCAAAATCAATTTTGTGGGTAGTCGGCGGATATAAGCTTATTATCGCCGGCAGCGAAACAGTCGGCAATAAAATCAAAGAAGCTTTTTCTGATGGCGGACTTCGTAATTTTGATTTTCATTATATGGAAAAGGTATACGAGCACCCCTTTGAGGTTGAAATTTGCGCTTTAGAAGATGCTCCGAAGGATAAATCATCAGCCGCTCCCGTAGGCAGACATCTTGACGGCTGCCGTATCGGCTTTGATGCAGGCGGAAGTGACCGTAAGGTAAGTGCTGTTATTGACGGCAAGAGCGTTTATTCCGAAGAAGTTGTCTGGTTCCCTAAGCTTAATTCAGACCCGGAATATCACTATCAGGGTATTCTTGAAGCTATGAAAACTGCCGCTTCAAAAATGCCGAGAGTTGACGCTATCGGTGTATCCTCAGCGGGTATTTATGTCAATAACCGCATAATGGCTGCATCACTTTTCATCAAGGTAAGTGATGAGGATTGCGACAAGCGAGTTAAGAATATGTACATTGATATTGCAAAGGAAATCGGTGAGGATATTCCTCTCGAGGTTGCAAATGACGGTGATGTAACTGCTCTTGCAGGTGCAATGGACCTTAATGACGATTCTGTTCTCGGTGTTGCTATGGGTACAAGTGAGGCAGGCGGATATATTGACCCTCAGGGCAACATTACAGGCTGGCTCAATGAGCTTGCTTTTGTACCCGTTGATTTCTGTGAAGAAGCAATGGTTGATGAGTGGTCAGGCGATTATGGCTGCGGTGTAAAGTATTTTTCACAGGATGGCGTTATCAAGCTTGCACCTTATGCCGGAATTGAGCTTGATGAAAGCCTTTCACCTGCTGAAAAGCTGAAGGTTGTTCAGAACCTTATGAAAGATGGTGATGAGCGAGCTGCTCTGATTTACGATACCATCGGTGCATATTTCGGCTATGCAATTGCCTATTATACCGAGTTCTATGACATCAAACACGTTATTATTATGGGACGTGTTACCTCGGGTGAAGGCGGAGTAATTCTTCTCGAACGTGCTCAGGAGGTGCTTGATAAGGAATTCCCCGAGCTTGCAAAGAAAATTAAGCTTCACATTCCTGACGAAAGCTCACGCCGTGTCGGTCAGTCTGTTGCAGCAGCAAGTCTTCCCAAAATCAAATAAAGTATGAGGGGCTGTAAAATTTTTACAGCTCCTTTTTTCTCAGCAATTTATTAAAAATAACTTTATTGTTGAAAAACGTCGTAATGTTTGTTATAATTATTTTAAGAAACTTAATTTGTCAGGAGAGGAATATATGGAAAACAGCAACGCAACAATAATTGCCCTTTCGGGTAAGGGCGGAGTGGGTAAAACCTCAATTTCTGCCGCAATTGTCAAGCTCCTTGTGGAAGCTTATCCCGATAAGAAAATTCTTGCAATTGACGCTGACCCCGCTGTGGGACTTTCAACGGCTTTGGGCATTGATGTTGAAACTACTATTGACGACATCAGAAAAGAGATAGTTTCAACAGTTGAGGATGGCAACACCAAGGCGGCTATTGAGCTTTTGGGTGATGCGAGATATAAAATTTTTGATGCTCTTGTTGAAACTGACGGCTTTGCCTTTATCGCCGTCGGCAGACCTGAAAGTGCGGGATGCTATTGTAAAATCAATTCATATCTTAAGGAAGTAATCAGTATACTTTCAAATGACTTCGATTATGTTGTTATTGATGGTGAAGCAGGCATCGAGCAGATCAACCGCAGAGTTATGGAAAAGGTGACCCATCTTCTTCTCATAACTGATGCAAGTAAAAAGGGTACACAGGTCATCACAACCATCAAGAGCGTTGCAGATGAGCTTGTGATGTATAAAAAAATCGGTGCAATTGTCAACAGACTTCCCGATGAAAGTGTAATTGAGCATATCAACACAAACGGAATTCCTGTGTTGTCATATATTGAAAACGATAAAAATCTTGCCATTTATGACATTGAGGGCAAAAATATCATCGGCTTGCCCGATTCCTCCAATGTTGTCAAGGGTGTGAAAAAAGCTCTTGAAGAGCTTGAGATTTTGTAAGGAGAAGGCTATGAGAGATTTAAAACATCTTTATGAGTTCGAAAATCTGTTGCAGGAAGCAAACAATGAGCTTGTGCAGAAGGCTAAATCTGAAGGCGGAATTGCTCTTGGTTATACCTGCTATCACATTCCCGAGGTGCTGTTGAATTGCGGAAACTGTTTTTCTGTCAGACTCAGAGCACCCCGTACCGGTTCAATGGATATTGCGACCTATTACATGAGCAATTTCCTTTGCGGCTATTCAAAGGCTATTCTTGAACGTGCTATTGAAGGGGGATATAATTTCCTCAATGCTTTGCTCGCTTCTGAAACCTGTTCCGAAATGAACAGAACGGCTGAACATTTCGAGCTTCTTGATCTGGTGCCCAACGAAAAATTTTTCATCACCTTTATGGATATGCCCTTCAAGGTGGAGGAGCATACTCTTAAGCACTATGTTAAGCAGGCAAGGCTCAAAATTCTTGATATGCTGACCTCAGTTTACGGGGTTGACACCTCTGATGAAGCACTTCTGAAGGCTGTTCGGGAGCATAACGAGGTTTGTCGCCTCATGACAGAAATAGGGGACTACCGCAAGGAAGAAAATCCCCGTATAACAGGTTATGAATATCATATTCTTAACCTTGTTACATATTGCTGCCCGAAGTCACTTATTCTGCCCGCACTCAGAGAAACCGCCGAGGAGCTGAAAACAAGAGAACCTGATGTGAAGAAAAACTACAGGGCAAAAATTGTGGTTGTCGGCTCTGAAATGGATGACCCGGATTTCACTTCGCTTATTGAAGACAGCGGAGCTTTGGTTGTTGCTGACAGATATTGCTTCGGTGCACTTCCCGGAAGACAGGAAATTGTAATAAATGAAAACGAAGATGTGCTCACTCAGATTTGTCTGCACTATCTTAAAACAAGTCAGTGCCCCCGTTTTATGAGTCACGAAAAAATTCAGGAGCGCAGAGATTATGTGAAGCAGCTTGTTGATGAATATCATGCAGACGGTGTTATGTATGAGCAGCTGAAATTCTGCGAATATTGGGGCTATGAAAGAGCATTGGCTTCCTATGTTATGAGTCAGGATTACGGAGTTCCGACTGCTGCTGTTGACCGTCAGTACACCGCTTCTGCCTCAGGACAGCTTCGCACAAGAGTGCAGGCATTTGTGGAAAGCCTTGAAATCAAGAAAATTCAGAAGGAAAGGCAGGAAAAGAAAAATGGCTGACCTCGGAAAGCTCTATAAAGAGCATACGGCTATATTGAAGCACAGAGAATGGCGTGGCTTCAGGGACACAATGTATGACTACTACCGTTGGCTTGTTACCTGGAAGGATATGTTTGTTATGGTGCTCAAGGCACCGATTTCCACAGTCAAGGGCTTGTGGAGATATCGTTGGATGGCATCATATCTTACAACTCCCGCTTTTGTTGACCGTCATGTTGCAGGACTTCGTGGACCTCATCTCAGAATGGCTCATCTGCATTATAATATGATTGTCAAGCACGCAACAGGTCTTATAAACACATCCTTTGTTGCCGATGAAAAAATAAATCCGGGCAACAAGCTTTCAAAGAAAATCGTTCTTATGGATGAAATAGTTCCCAATGAGGTATTTTCCGGCTTTCCGAACCTTATTCCGATACCGTTGCAGACCATGCCGATTTTCCTTTCCTCAATGGTTGACCAGCAGATTACACCGCCTTATCTTGAACAGACGGAAAGCTTCGGTGTTCCCGCCGATGTCTGTCCCTTGCCAAGCTCCGAAGCAGGTGTTGCAATTGAAGATGATTATCCGAAAATGGGCTGCTGCATGATTTCATCGAATATGCCTTGTGACGGTTCAATTATGAATTCATCTTTTCTTGACAGGCGTATCAATCTTCCCACCCATTGCTTCAATGTACCGCTTCGCTATAACGGTGAGGATGTTCAGGAATATGCCGTTGATGAAATCAAATCACTCATTGAGTTCATTGAAAAGCAGACGGGTGAAAAATTTGATTGGGATGCTTTCTTCAGTGCCATGAAGAACTATAATAAGCAGCTTGAATATGAACTTCAGAAGTGGGATATCAACAAAACACCTTATCCGCAGATGACAGGTGCAGCCTTCTGGCTTTACAGAATTTATTATTTTAACCTTTCAGGCGGTGTTGATAAGCGTTTCCTTAAGGTTGACGAAAAAGTCAACAAGATAATGATGAAGGCATATGAAAAGAAAACTCCCGTGTCAAAGGAAATGAGACACAGAGCTGTGGTCTGGAGCTGCCCTGCAAACTATTACACATCCTTTTCAAATTGGCTTGAAAACTGTTGGGGTATGAATGTTGTTATGGATATGGAAACCATGATTTCATATCTTGAATTTGATACCGAAGATAAGGAACAGGCACTCAAGGATCTTGCAAAAACCTATCAGCGTTCAATCATGCGTAAGCATACAAAGGGTGGCTATCGCAATGTTGTTGATGAATTGTGGCGCATTGTGGAAGAGTATAATGCTGATACGGTTATTATGTATGATCAGATTTCATGCAAGGGTATGGACGGACTTGTCGGTATTTTTGATGATCAGGCAAGAGAGCGTAACATCAATTTCATCTGGGTTAAGCAGGACCTTATGGACCCCCGCACAATTTCAAGAAGAGATATGCGAGAACAGGTGAACAAGTATATGCAGACAGTTTTGCAGGAGGAGCCTCTTGATGCTTCACTTGTAGATTTTGAAGACGATTTAGCTTGGTAAAGGAGAAAAAGATATGAAATATTTTGGCGGATGTGATGTTGGCTCAACATACACAAAATGCGTTATTCTTGATGAAAACGGCAAAATGGTTGCCAATGTGACAAACAGAAGTAAAATCAATCCCGTTGCAAGTGCGGAAATTGCCTTGGGTGATGCGATTTCACAGGTTGACGGTCTGAATTCGGCTGAACAGCTCAGTTACCTTATCGGTACGGGCTACGGCAGAAACAAGGTGCCCTTTGCTGATGAGAATATTTCCGAAATCAGTTGTCATGCCATGGGTGTTCATGTAACAAATCCCGAGGTAAAGGCGATTATCGACATCGGCGGACAGGATGTCAAGGGTATTTCAATTGACACCGACGGAACAGTTAAAAACTTTGCAATGAACGATAAATGCGCTGCAGGTACAGGCCGCTTTTACGAAGCAATGGCCAATGCTTTTGAAATGACATTGCCCGAATTTTCAAAGCTTTCGCTTAATGCAAAAAATACAATTCCCATCACTGCGCAGTGTACCGTTTTCGCAGAAAGCGAGGTTATTTCTCTTGTGGGTGAGGGTAAGCCTATGGATGAAATTGCCGCCGGTATTCAGCTTGCAGTTGCAAAGCGATGCTTTGTTATGGCAAAAAAAGCCGGAGCTGTGGACAGTATCACACTCACAGGCGGTTGCGCCAAAAATGACGGACTCAAAAAGGCAATTGAAAAGGTACTCAAAATCAAGGTTGTTGAGCTTGGCACCGACCCTCAGCTTATGGGCGCATTGGGTGCTGCTGAATATGCAAGACAAAAAGGACTTGCAAAGGAGAACTGATATGGAAATAATTTTAATAATTCTGGCAGTTATTCTCTGCCTGTTCGTTATCACCTTCGCAATTTATTGGTTCAATCTTGATATGAAGCTCATTCGTGTGGTATATGATTTTCTGCAGAAGCATTACGATAACATGAAAAGGGATAAGAAGCTCTGATGGATTTTTTCAATTCGTTAATAGATGAAACATTATCTGCAACAGCCGGACTTGAGAAAACTTCATTTGCTTATGACGAAGGTGATGCATGGAAGGATGTCGGCTACAATCAGGTGGTTCTGCAGCGTGACAGTGCATACGAGCTTGACGGTATCGGCTTCAATCTTATCACATCAGCTTCGGTGAAGGATGAAATTATTGTTGTCGGTGATGAGCTTAAAAATATCGGCAGCAACCGTAAATTCGCAAGAATTTCCATTGTGCAGATTGATGACATTGCTGAAGATCAGAAAGCATATGATCTGATAAGAAAAATTGAGTATGTTAAATACCATTATTTTCCCGACGGCTACATGATAAGAACATCATCACGCTCACACAAAGAGGTTGTGAGAGTTTCAAAAGCTGCCATTAACAGTGGCATTGAATTCAGGAATGTAGGAAATCTTCTTATCAGCAGATATAAGCAAATTAAGCAAGTCAGGGGAGTAAAGGTGATTTTCATCAGTGACCCTACGGCAGATTTCAAAAGGCTTGAGACTCTTGCTCAAAGGAATAATCAGATAACAGAAACCCTTAATCATGTTATGAACAGTGTTAATTTTGATTGCAGCACCTGTAATCTGAAGCCTGTGTGTGATGAGGTTGAGGGAATGAGAGAGCTTCACTTCAAAAGTGCTGCAAATGGAATGGGCTGATTGCCTTTGCGCTTTCAAAGCAACTATTTAAAAAGACAGATTTACCCGGCGGCAAAGCGTGTCGCTGAGAAAAATCTGTCTTTTTTTATGGTTCTTGGCTGCCGTTCATTCAATTTTTGAAAAACCTTAACATTTAAATATTTTTTTACATTTGAGAAAAAACTTTTTTGTGTTTTCCCTTGTAAATATTGAATTGCTGTGATACAATGTAAATAATTGTAATACTATGGGCGTTTATGTTCAAAAGCCATGGTATATGAGAAGAAAAACTCTTAGGGGGCTTGATATTTTATGCTCAAAAATCTTCCCGCAATTTATTACGGGAAAAACAGCTCAGGCTGTTGATTTGCCGATTTTTTTCGGCGCAAAGCTTCAGCGTATAAATTTAGTTTATACATATAAATTCAAACGGAGGAAAACTTTATGAAAACCACAAAAAAAGTGCTGAGTGTTCTGCTCGCTGTGATTATTATGATGTCCAGCATGAGCGTTTGCTTTGGCACAGTTTCATTTGCGGCTACTGATGCAACAAACGATTTCATTGCAGCAGTTCAGTGCGATGCTATGAAGAATTTTGTAGCACCGACGCCGACAACAAGCGGCAATAAGGAAAGCAGCTCCAATGAGTATAAGCTGACTTACACTTATAAGGCTGCAAGTTACGCTCATTACACTCAGATGGTCAAGGTTTTAAGCACCTTTGACGCAGCATACAAGAGTATTCTCACCAACAAGCAGTTAACACACAACAACGGTGCTAACTGCGCCAACAAGCAGGATTGGTGTACAGATGAAGCTGATGTTAAAGCTGCTTTAATAGCCAATATCGGCAGTAGCTATAATACGCTTGTATCAAATTATAACCTTGATGATTTTCTTGGTTGCGTTCTTAGTAAAGACGGCGTTGCTTACAGAAACGAACAAAACGATAGCCATAACTCATGGGATACTTGCAAAACACCTACAAGAGTAAAAAATATTTTTGTTGTAACAACAGATCTTCTTTCATATCTTAAGCACTTCTCAGATGTTGATTATATTGATCTTGATTCTGTCGATCTTACCAATACATATACATTCACTATGTGCAGACAGAATTATACAACCGGATTGTTTGGAGCTACTCAACACCATCACTCTGCTTTGAACACAACTACAGAAGGCAGCTCAATTGCTGCAAGCAATGCTGCAACAACCAACAGAGCAGTTCTCACAGCAATGGAGGATGTTCTTGAAAAATATGCTGATTACCTTGACGAAACAACAATGAAGGGTATTCACGCTATTGAAACAGACCCGGATAAGCTCAATGCTGTTGCAAAGGAGCTTGAAGATGCACGTGCCGCTGTTACAACTGCTTACGGCACCAATGCAGAAACAATATATAATCATTTCTTCAGCAGCAGTATTACTTACAGTGCTGTTCCTACACTCGTAACTCTTATAAAGGAATCAGCTGTTGTTGCAGGCTACAAAGAAACCTGCGAAACAATTGAAGCCGATTACGAAAAGTATGCAAACGAAGAATATAAGACATATAATTCAACACAGGTCAACGCTCTTTACAATGAGCTTAAAACAGCTTACGATTTCTATAACAGCGCTGACGATGCATACAAAAGTACAATAGCAAGCTATTACGGCATTGACGATATTATCGGTGATGTTCCCGATGCTATTGATGCACTTCTTGCTTATTACTATGAAATCTTCCTCGGCTCAATCAAGGAAAGAGCATTCGGTGATAACAATAACGGTTACATCAGTGAATATTCCTCATGGACCGTTGAAGATATCGACAATGATGTTATCACATCAGCAGATATTCTTACAGCAATCAATGAAGTAACTCTTGATATTGACACTCTTGATAAAGATGCAACAGAAAATGATATTCAGAGCTATTTCGGCATGAGCAAGACAGCGCTTATTGAAAAGCTTACTGAAGTTAAAACTCACCTTGAAGAGCTCGGCTATTATGCAGGTCTCAACGATGAGCTTTATGAACAGTACGCAACATTCACAAATAACATTTCAAGTGTTATTGATGCAGATTCATCGAAGCTTTTCAGCGTTCTCAGCGGCTATGAGCAGTGGTACACAGACCTCAAGGCCTTCTTTGTAACCTGGGAAACTGAGGTTGGTCAGTATAAGGACCTTCTTATGGACGACCTCAAGGCTACAATGTTTGACTATATGGAAGCTGCTTATGTAGCACTCCAGGCAAGAGTTGAAACTCAGATAAATGACGCTTACGGTCTTTATGAAGTATATGTTGACCTTTACGGCCACAACGTAACAATGCAGTCATTGACCTATTTCAACACACTTAAAAAGGCAATCACCGCAATTGAAGATGATGCCTACAATTGGATGAAGGACAATTCTCAGTACGGCGAAATCAGTCAGGATGCAATCACAAAGTATGATGCACTTCAGACTCTTTTCTCATACTATGAGACCTTTGTTGCCAACAGAGGCTTCGACACATATCAGCAGACAACAATTGACACCGTCAGAGAAGACACAATTGATGACATTGCCCGTGAAAACGCTGATATTGACAGCGACGATATCGGTGAATATGAAGTAACCGATGAAAACATTGAAAATGTTATCGATATTCTTGAAGCTGCTCTTGCAGACGAAGAAATCAAGGCACTTCTTGGTACACTTGTAAACAAGGATGAAGACGGCAACCCGACAGGCGAACCCTTTGACCTTGCAGCTCTTATAAGCGGTCTTATTGAAGGTATTTACACTGACGATGCCATTAACGGAATCGTTCAGATGCTTTATCCCATCGTTGCAAAGGCATTCCTTGATGTTTGGGAAGGAATCAACCCGAAGATTACAATCTATGATATGGAAACCGGTGTTGCTATTGCCCCCTCAGCTGATGTTGACGTTTACCTTGAGCTTTACGATGTTGACAGAGCAATTGCAAATGCAGGTATCGCTCTTTCACCGGCAATGCTTGCAGAAAAAATGGCTTCAAACAGCGAATATGCAACCAAGTTCCCCGAGGTAATCAACACACTTGCATCTATATCCGCAAAAACACGTTATGATGCCGAGGGCAATTATGTTGACCCGTGGAAGAACGAAGCTCTCTTTGTTGACGCTGTTGACGAAGACGGCAACAAAATAATTGACGAAGAAACCGGCGAGACAAAGCAGGTTTATGCTCTTGATTGGGGTATTGACGAAGCTGAAGATAAGAGAGCGGCATTTATTGATGCAGCCTGTGCAGCTCTTTCAGGTCTTGAACCTCTCCTTCATGCACTTATCCTCAACCAGAGATATGCAAACGGTGAAGAAACCGATACTAAGCCAAGAGGTGATAAGATCGGTACCGGCTTCGGTGATGCAGCAGCATCAGGTTTAGGTGCACTTCTTGGCGACCTTACGGTAACTGTTGATCCCATCACTCTCGTTCTTGAAATCAGCGCAAATGACGGTTATGACAATGTTCTTGCTCCGATTTTTGAAGCACTCGGTCTTACTAATATTCCTCACAGTGAGGATATGAAGACAACAAAAGACTTCTTTGAAAAGGGCTTCTTCGGAATGATTGATCAGCTTATCAATAAGATTTCCGCAAATCCCCTTGAAACAATACTCAGCATTGTTCCCAACCTTGTTTATGCCCTTGAAGCCGACCTTGTTGCTCCTCTTCTTGACCTTCTTGCAATTGACATCAACTACTATGCTGATGCTTATTACGATGCAGAGGTTACAAGCGGTATTCTTGACAAGGCTATGAAGTCTGAAGAACCTATTGCTATCAATGTTGGTCAGATGCTCAACCTTGAAGATATGGGCGTTAACCTTTCCGGCGGTCTCGCAGGTATTCTTGAAATGCTCGGAATTGAAATTCCCATGCCCGACGTTTCAGTCCTTGCAACAGCAGGTAAGCTTACATGGGTTGACACCAACAGAAGCGCATGGACTTACACATATCAGCCCGCAGGCACAACAGGTAAGGCAGCTCACATTGAAGCCAACAAGGCTGATGTGCTCGAATACCTTGTTAAATATGTTCTCGGAAACCTTGACGGAATCCTTTCAGCATTCAATGTTGACACAAGCACACTTGCCGAAGCTGTTGCACAGATTCTTGACAATGTTAAGAACAATCCCGACGGTGTTGTTGCTGCAGCAGTTGAGCTTTTCAATCAGCAGTATTATGATACTCTCGAAAACTATGAGTGGTATGACGGCACAAACTATGTAACCGGTACTGTTGAAGGCTTCACACCCGCAACTCAGATTTATCTCAATCCCGAAAACGATTGGACAAAGGAAAAGGCTACATACCTTTATAATAACCTTGAAGCAATTGTAAATTCAATCATCACAACTGCAGGCTCAGAGCTCAACATTGAAGCTGAGCTTCAGAAGGCAATCGGCGGTCTTTATACAAATGCAAATGTAACTGCTCTTGCTAAGCTTCTCGGCAACCTTGACCTTAACGCACTTGTTGCAGGTGAAGAAACAGAAGGCGAAGAAGCTTCTGCAGATATTGACCTCAACGCTCTTGTCAAAGACCTTGTAGGTATTGACTTTGGCACATTCGCAAAGTACAAGGATATCGCAGATGATTACAGCTGGGGCTTCACAGACGGTGACAGCGAAGGCTTCGTTACTGCACTTGTTGATATTCTTGCTCCCTTCAAGCCTGTCCTTGACTTCATTCTTACAGGCGAAAACCTTGAAATTACATTTGACACAGATAAGGTTACACTCTTAGGCTACGACGGCTACAACAACGCATTCGTACCTCTTCTTGAGGCTCTCGGCTGCGATGTTAAGGCTCTCAGCGCTGACGACAATGCACTTGAGGTTATCCTCAACGCTCTTGTTGCAAAGATTGACACCCTTACAACAAACGACCCTGCAAATGATAAGGACGGTACACTTTATGCAATTATTGAACTGCTTCCCGGTGTTCTTTACTTCCTTTCAAGCAACGGTCTTTCAACAGCAGTAAGAAATCTTCTTCAGCCTGTATATGTAATTCTTGACACAATCAGACCTATCTACGATGTAGATATCAACGAACTGCTTGCCGGAATCGAGGTTAACGGTGAGAGTCTCGGTCTTGATCTTGACCTTCTTAACACAAACTTTGTTATTGACCTCGTATCAAAGCTCACAAAGCTTAACCTTACAGGTCTTAAGACTGTTATCTACGATGTATGTAAGGTAATCGGCACTGAATATGAATCAATCAGCACACTTGAAAATCAGGATGTATGGAAGAAGGGTGCTTACAGCGCAAGCTTCGACCAGGCAGATATTCTCACAGTAATTCTTTCTTATGTGCTTGAATGGATTACAGTTGATGAAAATGCTCAGGCTCTTGATGAAATGCTCGGCACAGACGGTATCATCGATGCGCTTGATACAGTTTTCGCTGACATCGAAATCACCTATAATTCACCCGATTGGATGTATTGGTTCAGCACTCAGGAAGAATTCGACGCTTATGTAAACGGCGGCACAGAAATTCCCTCAACCCTTGCAGCTCTCACATATCCCAACGATTGGTCAGACGAAACTGCACAGTATCTTGCTGACAATATTGTTGAACTTGTTGATACAGTTGTAGGTCTTGTAAGCGAAGACTATGATACACTTGCTGCTCTCATTGAAGCTAATGTAAATGTCTTCACAACAGAAAATCTTGATAAGCTTGTTGAGCTTATTACTGACCTTCTCGGTCAGATTGATGCAAATCTCATCGAAGCTGCCGGCAGACTTCTTGATGTTGATCTCAACGGTCTTACAACCTATAAGGCTCCCGAAGGCATCGACACTGCATCAGAATTTGCTTCAGAGCTTTCAAATGTACTCACAACATATGCAAAGGGTCTTGTTGAATGGCTCTTCCTTGGCAATGACTACAGATTTGCTAAGAAGTCAGACAGCACAGACACAATCGTTATCAACGGCGGTGAAGGCTACGCTGAAGGCCTTGCACTTATCCTTGAAGCTCTTGACTGCAAGAATCTTCCCGCAGCAGACGGTGAAACAACAGAAATCGTAAATGCAGTTCTTGCTTCACTCGCAAGCCGTGTTGAAGAAATCCTTGCTAACCCTGTAGAAGAAGTTCTTGACCTTCTTCCCAATCTTGTATACTTCCTTAACGCAAACGGTGCAGGTGTTGCAGTTGACAATCTTCTCCAGCCCGTATATGCACTTCTCACAAAGCTTGAGACATTCGGTGTTGAGCTTGACCTCAACGAGCTTCTTGGCTTTGAGCTTAAGGATCTTTCACTTAACGCTGTTCTCACAATCGTAGAAGAAAAGGTTGGTCTTGACCTTTCAATGGTTAAGGAAATTCTTGTTGATTTCTGCATCGGCACAATCGTTTCCTATGATTCAGTAAGCGTTAACCCTGCATATAAGATGACAGGCTTCTCAAGAAAGGATGTTATCACGGTTGTTCTCACAACAGCACTTCTTGTTGTTGAAAATGAACAGAATGCAGCAAAGCTTGATGAACTCATCGGCACAGAAATCGTTTCAGCACTTAAGAGCGTATTTGAAAGCGCTCCCGTAAGCTATGTAACACCTGATTGGGATTACTGTTGGGCTGAAGACGGTATTGATTACGACAACGCAACTGTTGAAGTTATGGAATATGCTATTACATATCCCAACAACTGGACAGAAGAAAGCGCAAAATATGTTGCCGATAACCTCGGACCTATCGGTGATATGATTGCAGGTCTTATTGACAGTAACTACGACTCACTTGGTGCTCTCGTAAACGATAAGGTTAAGATTTATACAGGTGAAAACATCAACGCTATTGTTGATGCCATCACAAACCTTCTTTCCGATATTGATGCAAAGCTTCTTGAAGCTGCAGGTATTCTTCTTGATGTTGACCTTAACGGTCTTGCAGCATATGAAGCTCCCGCAGGCGAAATGACTTCAGAAGCATTTGCAGCTGAGCTCACAAAGGTTCTTACAACATACGCAAACGGTCTTGTTGAATGGCTCTTCCTCGGCAATGACTTCACATTCTTTGTTGACGATGCAAACGCTGACGGCATTTACGGTGAAGGCGAAGATATCATCACAATCAACGGCGGCCACGGCTATGCTGAAGGTCTTGCACTTGTTCTTGAAGCTCTCGGTTGCGAAAATCTTCCCGATGCTTATGACACAACAATGTCAACAGAAGAAATTGTAGGTGCAGTTCTTACCTCTGCAGTAAATCGTGTTGACGAAATTCTTGCAGATCCCGTAACAGAAGTATTTGACCTTCTTCCCAACCTTCTTTACTTCCTCAATGCTAACGGTGTGGCAGCAGCAATTGATAATCTTCTTGGTGCTGTAAACGCTCTTCTTGTTAAGCTTGAAGCTTTCGGCGTTGAAGTTGATATCAACTCACTTATCAATATTGAAGAGCTTCTCGGCATTGAAAAAGATCTTTCAATCAGCCTCGACAATCTCACAATTGCAGCAATTCTCGAGCTTGTTTCTGAGCTTACAGGTCTCAAGCTTACAGCTCTTGAAGATGTACTTGTCGGCTTTGCCCTTGGTGAAGTTAAGGCTTACGGCTCAGTAAGCAGAACAGATATTACATATAAAATGTATTATCATGATGACTTTGCAAAGTATGATATGATTACAGTTCTTGCAACATGTGTAATCATGGCAGTTGAAGATGAAGCAAATGCAGAAAAGCTCAAGGAGCTCTTAGGTGAAGATATCTACACAGTAATTCTTAACCTGTTCAATATGGGCGAGGTTCCTGTTCAGGAATTTGATTGGAAGTTCACCGATAAGGCTGACACAGGTTATGCATTCTCAGCTATCGAAACCTCAGACCTTTATAAGAATCACAAGTACGGTCCTCTTTACACAGAAGAGATGGCACAGTACATTGCAGACAATATCGGCGAATTCGTTGACAATGTTATCTATCTTCTCGGCATCAACATCAACGGCACAAGCGTTGACAGCCTTAAGGAGCTTATCAACGAAGTCGTTAATGGCTCACTTTATAACAGTGCAAATGTAATCGCAATTCGTGATGCACTTGCCGGTGTTCTCGAAAACCTCGGAAACATGGAAGGCGGCGAACACATCAAGGCAGTCCTCAAGTCCTCACTCGGTGTTGACATTGATGCAGTTGCTAAGGTAAATGTTCCTGAATTCGAAGAAGACAGAGCTAAGTTCACCAAGTATCTTTGTGAGGTTCTTGAACCCTTGTATCCCGTTCTTGAGTGGGTACTTGCAGATGAGGATATCGCATTCTTTGTTGACGAAAACAAGGATGACGCCATTAAGCTCTTCGGTGCAGAAGGCTACGCTTACGGTATCATTCCTCTTCTTGAGGTTCTCGAATGTGAAAACATTCTCACTCCCGATGAATACTATTCAGCAGTTGAAGCAGACGGCAATGTAGTTATCACAGCAATTCTCAATCCGCTTCTTGACAGAGTAGATGTAATTATGGAAGATCCCGCTGAGGCAATCCTCTCCATGCTTCCCAATCTTATCTACTTCATCAACTCAAACGGTGTTGATACAGTTGTTAAGAATACACTCAATGCAGTTTACGCACTTCTCAATGCAATTGAGCCCATTGCAAAGATTGATCTTTATGAGCTTATCGGTATTGACCTTGAAACTCTTACCTTTGAAAAGCTCTTCCAGATGGCTCTCGATATGATTGCTGATGCAACAGGCTATGAATTCAGTACTCTTGATGCAAGTGCAGTTGCAGAGCTTACCGTTGGTACTCTCGTATCTTACGATTCAAAGAACGGTAAGACAGCATACAAGATGATTTACCAGTCAGAATCCTCAAAGGCTGAAATGGTAACCGTTATAATGCGCTTGATTGTAACCTTCATCATGCATGAAAACAATCGTGAAGCACTCATCGGTCTTCTTAAGGATTACCTTGGAATGACAGAGGACGCTGAAAAGTATGTAAGAGGCGTGCTTGACATGATTGCATCATGTGCAACCGAAACCTATCTCGGTATGGATAAGGCTCTTGCAACACTTTACTATATCTTCTACGGTACAGATATTGCAGTTGGTGAAACTGCAGACGGTCTTAAGGATGTAAACGCTAAGTGGCAGCAGATTCTTAAGGATATGGGTAAATCAGATGACCCGAACGAAAAGACTCTCGGTAATGCTCTTGCTGACTTCCTTGACACATACTTTGAAGATATTGTTACTTCCGAAGGTATTGCACCTAACGGCTTAATCGCATTCTTCCAGAAGATTATTGCATTCTTCCAGAAGATCATTGATTGGTTTAAGAATCTTTTCAACTAATCACTTGAAATAACTGCTTGTGGCACACTTCCCAAGGAAGTGTGCCACAGTTACATTCAGATAAACGGTAGTTTAAATATAAAAAATCACTCTGCAGCAATTATGCCGGCAGAGTGATTTTTTTAATTTCAGATAGTTCAGTTTGCGGAATAATAAAAATAATTTGCAATGTTAAGCGGCTTCAAGCGATAGAAAAGTCTGAAAAGCTTTTTCCTGAGGCTTTGTTTTTTAAATTCAATGTTGTTTGCACAGGTTATGCGATATTCTGAGGGTGGTTTATCAAAAACAACCACCTTTTCCTCGCCCTCAGCCAAGCAGAAATAATTTTCATCGGGCAATTTATCGCTTTCAATGAAAACATTATAGGCGAAGACATTACTTCTGAGAATCATTTTTGTTCCCTCGAGCCTTGCTTCAATTTTTGCTTTTTTCAGCTTGAGTGTGGCGGGGGATGTGAATATTTCTGTGATTACCTTATCCATGAAGCGAAGCTGCATAACAGTCTGAGCTTTCACCTTGATTTCGTCAACTCTTTTGAAGCTGTTGGGCTCAAGAGTAATATCATATTCTCTTTCTTCTTGGGGATAATTTAAGCTTACCGTAAGGTGAAGTGAGACCTCACTCAAAGTGTCGTTATGAGCAAAAATTATTGCTTTGTTTTTTTCTTTTCTGCAGCTTACAGTCACAGGAGCGAAAAATTCCTTTGCTTTATACTGCAGTGCCTTGGGAACACCTTCAAAGTCTACAGAGGACCAGCTCGGGCAGTTCCATACATCGTTATATTGCCAGAAAAGTGAACCGTTGCAGCGGCCTTTGTTCTGCCTGAAATGAACTGTTGCATTTTTTATGCATTCAGCCTGAACAATTCCTGTAAGATAGGGTAAATCCTCAAAGTGTTTTGGAAAATCGAACATTTCGGTGAGATAAAAAAGCATTTTTTTGTTTCCGCCAATGCACTTCTGATGTCTGTTGAAGGCATCGGAGGTTATGCTGAAATCCTTTTCATCGGCGAAGGTTTTGATTGCCTTCATTGACGGGAGTGACTCAAGGCCAAATTCGGATAAGAATCTTGAATACCTCGTTGTGTAATAATCAAGCTTTTTGAGTCCGTGCCACACATTCCACATATGAGTGTCTCCGGTGTCGTCACTCGAACACTCCTTGAAGCATTCACTGCCTGTCGGTGAAGTCGGAATATATGAAATATCAGTCAGATTTTTGAGAAAATGGGGGAGAGTATGATAGAAAAATTCCTCATAGGACTTCATAAGCTTAGCAGCTTTCGGCATATAGGAAAACATGGTTTCAATTTCATTGTTTCCGCACCAAAGTGCAAGTGAAGGATGTGTGGTCAGCCTTGAAACATTGGCTTCAACTTCCCTCAGAACATTTTCTTTGAAATCATCATCGTAAAAAGGATAGAGCTGACAAGCGAAGCAAAAATCCTGCCACAAAAGAATACCTCTTTCATCGCATTGGCTTATTAAATAATCACTCGCATAGCTGCCGCCACCCCAGATTCTCAGCATATTGAAGCCGGAGCGTTCCGCAAGGTCAAGATAATAGTCGACGGTTGAATTGTCGCTGTCCTCATAAATTGCGAAAAAAGGGATGAGGTTAGCACCCTTGGCAAATATTTTTTCACCGTTGAGAACAAAGCAGAAGTTGCTTCCGAATTCATCCTCGCTTCTGTCAAGAAAAATTGAACGAAGACCAATCCTTTTTTCAACAGCTTCCTCTTTATTTTCAAAAACAACGGTATAAAGAGGCTGTCTGTCCTTTTGTGAAAGCTCACGGGTATACCAGAGCTCGGGACTGTTTATTTCTGCCTGTCCGTTTTCATCAAAATCTGTAACCTTGCCGTCGGGATGAATCAGATAAATTCTGTCAGCATTTTCAGCAGAAACATTTATGACCGATTTTTCTTTTGTTGTGTTCTGTCTGATTTTTATGCCTTCAATTCTTTTGTTGAAGCATTTAAGCTCAATTTTTTCCGTAACACCGCAATAGGGAACACAAGGTCCCCAATCCCAGCCAAAGTGACAGCCGGGTTTTCTTATGTAGGGGATACCGTCCACACCGTTCGGATTTTTGGGCAGGGGATTATCCTTCTGCTTTTTTCGTATATAATTTACGGCAGATTTGAAGTGAAGTGTTATAGTATTTTCACCGATTCTGAGGTGATGCTTGATTTCTTCATCAACCGGTATATATGCATTATTGCTTTCAAAGGCTTTTTCACCGTTTATCAGGCAGGTGCACAGCGTGTCAAGTCCGCCGGCAATAAGATGAATATATCCGCACTCCATGTCTTCTTTTGAAACAGTGAAGCTTTTTGTGAATTCAAAATCATTTTCAGCAGTGGAAATACCTTCATTTTCATCACCCGAAATCAATGGATTTTTAATTGCTTCGTTTTTTATAAGATTGCCGAAGTCACTTCCTGGAAGCACAGCAGAATATTCCTTGTTATCGGTGCAGTTTTTCATTTTCCAGGTGCCTTCAAGGTTAATTATATTCATGGTAAATTCCTCACTTAATTTGTTCTGAGCCCTTTCGGATAGTGGTTCTTTGCTCTGCCTGATACAACCTTGACACCACCAACACTGCAGCCGTCAACACAAACAACTGCCCAGCCGTTTTCAATATCAGTTTCAAATTCCTCACCGTGAAGATACTTTTTTATTTCAGCACTGTCGCAGGAAAGCTCAATTTTTCTTTTGAATAAGTGACCCATTGCCATGAAAAACTGATGATGCGGCTGAATATAGTTTTTTCTCACTTCACCTATCGTCACTCCGCAGGAAAATGCAGCTCCCTTTTTCACTTCAAAATCAGGTGTGAAATATACGGGGTTGCCGTTATACATTATCACATTTTCTTTGTCATATGAAGTCAGAACGCTGTCAAGAAAATCGGTTACTGTTTTATCGATTTTTTCTTCTCTCTTTTTCAGGGTGTAAGTATCCGGTTCCTTTTCAAGCTTGTTGTGAAGAACTGCCATAAATTGCCCCTCACCCTTTGATTTGTGAGGATAAAATCTTCTTGCAAGGTGAATGCTTTCGCAATCACAGCCTTCAAAAAATATACCGTCAGAGGTGTTTTCTTTCACACATTCTTTAACGGGAACAATTTCAAAGTCAGGATGAGAGCGAAGAAATGCGTCAACCGTCATCTCGTTTTCCTCCAAAGAGAAGGTGCAGGTTGCATAAACAATATATCCGCCTTTTTTTAACAGTACAACGGCATTTTCGAGAATTTCTCTTTGCCTTTGTGCGCATTTCTTCACATTGTCAAGGCTCCATTCATCAATGGCAATATCTTCCTTGCGGAACATTCCCTCACCGGAGCATGGCGCATCAACCATAATCATATCAAAATAGCCGGGAAAAGTATTTTTCAGCCTGTTCGTATCCATGCAGGTTGTTACCGTGTTTTTCAGGCCGAGCCTTTCAATATTGCCGGTGAGAATTCTGCATCGTGAGGGTATTATCTCGTTGGAAACAAGAATACCCTTTTCTCCAAGCTTATTTTTCAGTTGGGTGCTTTTTCCGCCGGGAGCAGCACACATATCAAGAATTTTCCAATCCGGCTCAATGTCGATACATTCTGCGGGAGCCATAGCACCGGGCTCCTGAACATAAATCATTCCCGCATGGTGATAGGGGTGATTGCCGATTTTGTCATAATCAAGATAAAATCCGTTCGGAACATAAGGTATTTTTTCTTTTGAAAATGGATTCAGCCTTTCAAAAGCTTCAACACTTATCTTATCGGTATTGACACGAAAGCCTCTCACAGGAGAGCAGGTGAGCGACTTTTCATAATCGTCATAATCCTCTCCAAGGAGCTTTTTCATTCTCTGAACATAATCAATCGGTAACTTTTTCATCTTTTTCTCCGTTAACATTCATTTCAATGTGAAGCATACACATTCCCACTGCAGTTATTGCGGCAGTTTCCGTACGAAGTATTCTTTTTCCCAAGGACACCGTTTCAACGCCGTTTCCTGTTGCAGCCTGAATTTCTCTTTCTTCAAATCCACCCTCAGGTCCTATAAGTATACCGAGTGACATACCGCTTCTGATTTTTCCGAGAGTATCTTTAGTTGCTGCCATTCCTTTTTCATTTTCATATGGGATAATAAACAAATCAAGCTCTTTTGATTTTTCAATAGCTTTCCTGAATGAAATAACATCACTTACCTCGGGAATTTTATTCCGTTTGCTTTGCTTTGCGGCACTTTCAGCGATGGATTGCCATCGGGCAATTTTGCTTTTTCTTTTTTTATCATCAAGCTTAACAACACATCGGTTCATTTCCACGGGAATTATTTCATGAACGCCAAGCTCAACAGCCTTTTGAATTATGAGCTCCATTTTGTCAGATTTCGGCAGTCCCTGAAAAAGATAAATTTTCACAGGCAGCTCGGTATTCTGAAAATTTCTCTCAATTATTTTTGCAACGGCAGCTTCATTTTCAAATTCTTCAAGACGGCACAAATCACTGCTTTTGCCGTCGCTTACAAGAAATGTATCACCGATTCGCATACGAAGAACATTTCTGATATGATTGAAATCTGAATCTGTTATATAGCAGTAATCGCCATGCCTGTTATTTTCACTGACAAAGAAGTTATACATTGTTTTCACCCCAACTGAAAAGCATATTTCATATTATACCAAATAAATATTGAATTGACAATGGTGATGAGCCTATTCATAAAAAATGTTATGCAGTTTTCCGTTAACTTTAAAGAAAATATTAAAAATACTATACAATCTTGATTGGAGAGAATTTTTGTGTTATTATATAATAGCATATATAGAATGCTATTTTGCTCCATTTGTTTTTTCTGGAAGAACGGAGGTATTTTATGAACAGAAAACTTAAGGCTGTGCTTTCAGCTTTACTTGTGGTGCTTACTCTTGTAACAAGCGTTGGTTTGCCCCTTTGCGCTTCTGCGGCTACATATGAAAACGATTTGCCTATCGTGTATGTGCAGGGACGTGACAGAACCATTTATAACAAGAACGGCAAGAAGATTATGCCCTTCTCAACAGATCCCGAGGATTTGATTATGAAAGAGTCTGACAGGCTTCTTGCAGCCTTCAGCAGCAGTGTTCTTCAGAAAAATTGGGATATTTACTGTGATGAGCTTGTTGCCGTTGTAAGTGAAGTATATAAGGATGTTACCCTTGATAATAACGGTGAGGCCTCCGACGGAAGCTATGTTAAGGCTAATGCCACACCCACTGCCAAAACATCAAATTTCGGCCTTAACGATTATGTGTTTAATTATGACAGCCGTCTTGATCCATGGACAGTTGCAAAAGAACTGAGAACCTATATCAACAATGTTCTTAAGGCAACAGGTAAAAGCAAGGTTCAGCTTGTGTCAAGATGTCTCGGAACAAACTATGCTGCCGCATATCTCACAAGATATAAGAGTGAGGCAAAATCGAAAATTGACACCTGTGTGTTGTATGTTCCGTCTGCAAAGGGTACCATAATGGTAAGTGAATCCTTCAGCGGTGAATTTAAATTTGATCCTGACCTTATAAATACATATGTTAACGAATATATGGAAGACAGTGAAATGACAGAGCTTCTGAAGGCTGTTGTTTCCGTCACCTATTCAATGAGTATTCTCAGCCTCGGAACAAATGCCGTTGAATCTGTTTATCAGCAGATTGCTGACAGAGTTGTGCCTGAGCTTATTCTTGCAACCTACGGTACAATGCCTTCATATTGGAGCATGGTAGATGATGAGCATTATGATAAGGCAAAGTCACTTGTTTTGTCAGGCAAGGAAGAAGAATATGCCGGTCTTATTGAGAAAATTGACAGGTATCATAACAAGGTTATGATAAATCTTGACAGCACTCTGCTTTCGCTCAGAAATTCGGGCATGAAGGTTGCTATTATTGCAAAGTACAACACAGCCTTGGCTCCGCTTTTTGAAAGCAGTAATGTTCAGGCAGACGGTCTTGTTGAGCTTTCAAGCCTCTCCTTCGGTGCAACTGCCGCCGATATGGGCAAAACACTCAGCAAAGCATATCTTGATGATGTAAGCCTCAGCGGTGCAATTGATTATGTTTCCGATGACCTTATAATTGACTCATCAACCTGTCTGTTCCCGGATAATACATGGTTTATTAAGGATTCGCCTCACGGTGCCTTCAAATCATCAATGAATAACCTTATTTTAACTATTGTCCGTCAGAAAAAGCAGATGACCGTGTGGGATAATGAAAAATATCCTCAGTATCTGCAATACAACAGCAATAATACATTAACACCTATTTCGGCTGCAACACCGGGTGATGGTGCAGAAAGCAGCGGAGGTTCAACAAATATACTGAGCACGATTATCAATTTCTTCAGCAAAATCATCAATGTTATAAAATCATTGCTCGGAATAGGAAAATAAATTTAAGTTGGCTGGAGTCGAACCATATCGGGTTCGGCTCACGACAACTTAAATGAGCATATCAGGATTGATATGCTCATTTTTAAAGGAGAGTGTTTATGTCATATATTGAGCTTTTTGAAGATAATTTTTCACAGGAAGTAGTGCAGGAGCAGAGTATGCCTGTACTTGTTGACTTTTGGGCACCATGGTGTCAGCCATGCCAAATGCTTTCACCGATAATAGAGGAGCTTGCAGATGAGCTTGATGGCGAAGTTAAGGTTTGTAAGCTTGACTGTGATGAAGCAGGGGAGATTGCCATGGAAATGGGAGTTATGTCAATTCCGTGCCTTGTACTTTTTGTCGGTGGCGAGGAGAAAAACAGAATTGTCGGACTTCATTCAAAGGATGATATCCTTGATTTTATCCGTAACAATAAATAAGTCACAAAAGCATGGCTGCTACCAACAGGTAGCAGCCGGAATTTTTTTTATTCTGTTGCAAGATCGAAAACTCTTTGGGTTGAGTTGCCGTCACAGGCAGACATAAACCTTTCCCTGAAAGCAACAACCTTTTCCTTGTTAAAGCTGTTTTCTGCATTAAGAATTGCTTGGGCAAGTTCTTCTGTATTCTTCACAATTTCACCGGGAACAAAGCTTTCATAATCGTAATAGAAGCTTCTTCCAGTGTTATATTCCTCTAAATCATATGCATAAAAAATCATAGGTCTTTCAAAAAGTGCATATTCAAAAATTAAAGAGGAATAGTCAGAAATTACGATGTCAGAAAAGCAAAGTGCCGATGAAATCTGAAATTCCTTTGAAATGTCGTAAACGAAGCCTTGCAGCTCGTCCGGTAAATCTTTCAGTGAAAAGCTTTTAGCAACATGGGGATGCAGCTTCACAAGGACTGCATATTCATTGCCGATAAGCTCTTTTAAAAGGGAAAAATCAAGCACATTTTCATTATATGATGTTCTTATGCTGTTCCCTCTGAAGGTCGGCGCCCAAAGGAGGAGCTTTTTGCTTTTAAGCTCGGGATACTTTTTCAAAAGCTCACCTTTTTGTGCAGACACAAATTCTTTGCTGAAAAACACATCTGTTCTTGGCACACCCAAGGACTTAACCTTTGAAATTTCACTTCCGAAGGCTTCTGCGTAAATGTGATTGATTTGTGGAGACGAGGTCGTAATATATGTATAGGTTTTATGAACATTATATTTTTCAAAAAAATTGCTTTTCAGTCCCCATGAAGACTCCTTCGTTGAATATCCCCATTTTTTGAAAGCTCCGCATGCATGATAAATCTGAAAAAGCCTCGTTCCCTTTCGGGGATAATTCGCATAGGCGGGCAGGTAGTAATCATAAAGAAAAGTGCATTTTGATGTGGCATAGGAAATCTGAAACTTGATTTCAATCAGTATTTTTTTCAATTCATTTTTATAAATCACATCGCTGCTGTTTGCTGATTTGAAAATAAATTCCGTCACATAGCCTTTTTGTTCTGCAAGGCTTTTCAGACTTTCGTATTCCGGAGGAACAGAAAAATCGTTGTTGGCAACAAAAAGAAGCTTTCTTTTTTTTACGGGCAAAAGGCAGGAGATTTTATATATTACTTTCCACAGGAAGAAAAGGAAGCTGTTAAGCTTATTCCGATATTCTTCTTTAGCAAGATATCTGAAGTAATGCTCATTTAGTTTTTTCTTTATTCGTTCTTTCACTGAAAACATACCCCCTTAACAAGTTTCTATTATATAATAAGAATAAGTTTTTTGCAAGGCAGGGGACAACGAAAAAAGGACTCTCCTTAAAGGAAAGTCCTATATCACCAATTTCGTCTGATCAGATGGCACGAGTAACCTTACCGGAACGCAAGCAACGAGTGCAAGCATAAACTCTCTTAGGTGAGCCGTTTACAATAGCCTTTACACGCTTTACATTGGGTTTCCAGGTTCTGTTTGAACGTCTGTGTGAGTGGGAAACTTTGATACCGAAGGATACATCCTTACCGCAATAATCACATTTTGCCATGTGTCGCACCTCCTTAGAAATATAAATAAACTACATAAGCAAAAGATATAATAGCAGAAAAGAATTGAAAAAGCAAGTCTTTTTTTAAAAAAAATATATTTATTTTGAAGTTTACTCAGATTTCATAAAAGGATAAAAAATTCCTGAAGAAAGTTGACAATTTATTATAATCAATTTATAATATTATAAAGTACACACATGGAGGTTATGTCGGTATGAACAAAACATTAAAGAAATCACTTTCGATTATATTAGCAACGCTTCTTTGCTTTTCTTGTTTTGCCGTAACAGGCTTTGCAGCAACACAGGGTGCTTTAACCTTTGAGGTAACAGACGGCTCTGCTGTGCTCACTGCTTGTGATGTTAATGCTTCGGGTGCAATTGTTGTTCCGTCTGTTGTTGAAATCAAGGGCAAATCCTATAATGTCAAAGCTATCGGGGATTCAGCCTTTGCCGGCTGCACAAAAATTACATCTGTTTCAATTGCAGAGGGTATCACTTCAATCGGTTCAAAAGCTTTTGCAAATTGCACGGCACTTACTGATGTTTATGTCCCGCAGACACTTTCAATCTGTCAGTACACCGCCTTCAGCGGCTGCGGCACTGTAACAGTTCACTGCTATTCGTCAAATTATCAGTTCTTCACTGTTTACGGACTTAGTGAAAATGTTAAAATCGATATTCTTGACAGCGAAGAGGAGTCCGGCTCCGCAGGAACAAGCTCAGGACTTACAAACACTATTGTTGAGCTTATAAAGAGAATTCTTGTGGCAATTCTCAGCCTGTTTATGGGTAAGAGTACACAGACAGCAACTGCCTGATAATGCAAATATTTTAATTGTCACTCGGATTTATTATCTGAGTGATTTTTTTGGGACTCTGATTTTATAAAAAAGTGTTGATTTTTTGGTTTTTATAATGTATAATGCAACTAACGAACATTTGTACGATAAATGGAGGAATAAATTATGGCAGACAAAAACAGTGCTTTGAAAGAAGCTCTCGTTCAGATTGAAAAGCAATACGGAAAGGGAGCAATCATGCGTCTCGGTCAAAGCACCGAGCTTAATGTTGAAGCTATTTCAACCGGCTCAATCGGTCTTGATGTTGCAACGGGAATCGGCGGTCTTCCCAAGGGAAGAATTGTTGAAATTTACGGTCCTGAATCATCAGGTAAAACAACCCTTGCCCTTCATTGTATTGCTCAGGCTCAGAAGGCCGGCGGCGAAGCCGCTTTTATTGATGCCGAACACGCACTTGACCCTGTTTATGCAAAGGGACTCGGCGTTGATGTTGACTCCCTTCTTGTTTCGCAGCCCGATAACGGTGAGGATGCTCTTTCAATCACAGAGGCTCTTGCCCGTTCGGGAGCTCTTGATATTATTGTTGTTGACTCTGTTGCAGCCTTGGTACCGAGAGCTGAAATTGAGGGTGAAATGGGTGACAGCCATGTGGGTCTTCATGCAAGACTTATGTCACAGGCTTTAAGAAAGCTTACAAGTGTTGTTGCAAAGTCTAACACTCTTGTTATTTTCATCAATCAGCTTCGTGAAAAGGTCGGCGTTATTTACGGCAACCCCGAGGTTACAACCGGTGGCCGTGCGCTCAAGTTCTATTCATCAATCAGAATTGATGTCAGAAAGATTGAACAGCTTAAGGCTCCCGGCAATGAATTTGTGGGCGCAAGAACAAGGGCAAAAATTGTTAAAAACAAGGTATCTCCTCCGTTTAAAGAGGCAGAATTTGATATTATGTACGGAACAGGTATCTCCAAGGTTGGTGAGCTTGTTGACCTCGGTGTTAAGTTTGATATCATCAATAAGAGTGGCGCATGGTTCTCTTACGGTGAAACACGACTCGGTCAGGGCAGAGACAATGTCAAGCTTCTGTTCCAGAGAGAGCCTTCACTTGCCAATGAAATTGAAGAAAAAATCCGTCAGCATATGCTTGGCATGAAAAAAGGTACCTCGGAAGAGAAAAAGGATGAAAAGCCTGTTGTCTCAGCTCCCTCAGCACCGAAAAGAAGTGCAGGCTCTGTCAGAGCGAGAATAGACATTGCTGTTGATGATGACGAATAATGATTTTAACATATAAAAAGGGAAAAGGGGACAAAATCCATATTTCACTTGACGGTGAATATTTTATGACCGTTGATGAAATGTATTTTGAATCTCTTTATCTCAGAAACGGTCAGGAAATAGACAGGGAAGGCTTCCTTGAGCTGAAAAGCCTTATTGAAGTGCGAAGAGCTTATAACTATGCCGTTTCACTTCTTTCAAGAAGGGACCACAGCTATAAGGAGCTTCTCACAAAGCTTAAAAATAAGGGCTACGGTGAAGGTGCTGAGGAAGCTCTCGAAAAGCTGTGTCAAAGTGGTTATATTGATGATGAACGCTTTGCAAATTTATATGCGAGAGAGCTTATAAATTTAAAAGGCTTCGGCATAAAAAGAGTAGAACAGGAATTATACAGAAAAGGTGTCGACAGAGACATTATCAGAGAGGTTCTTGACTCTGCCGATTTCCCTGAAGAACGACTGACTGAAATTATAAGACGCAAGTATATACGAAATCTTAATGATGAAAAGGGTGTCAGAAGAACGATAAATTCACTTATTCGTTTAGGCTATTCCTATGGTGAAATCCGTTCGGCCCTTGAAGAAGTAAACAACGAATTAGAGGTATTTGATGAGTAAGGTTGCTATGATAGGCTTAGGCTGTCCGAAAAATCAGGTTGACGGTGAAATGCTTTTGTCCGCTTTGGTGAATGAAGGCTTTGAAATCACTGCAGAGCTTGAAAGTGCAGATGTTGTTATTGTCAACACCTGCGGTTTTATTGACGATGCCAAAAAAGAGGCAATTGATAATATTTTATATGTTGCCGATTTGAAAAATGAAGGCATAATAAAGGGTCTTGTTGTCACAGGCTGCCTTGCAGAGCGTTATCAGAGCGAAATTTCCACGGAAATTCCCGAGGTCGATGCAGTTGTGGGCATCGGTGCCAACGGCGATATTGCAAAAATCTGCAAGGATGTTCTGAAGGGTAACAAGGTTAATACCTTCCCGTCAAAATATTGCCTTTCACTTGAAGGTGACAGAATTCTGACAACGCCTTCTCACTATGCTTATCTGAAAATCGCTGAAGGATGTTCAAACTGCTGCACCTACTGTGCCATTCCTTCAATCAGAGGCAAGTTCAGAAGCCGTGAAATGGAAAATATCATTTCCGAAGCGGAAAAGCTTGCGAAAGAGGGGATCAAAGAGCTTATTGTTGTGGCGCAGGACACCACACGCTACGGCATTGATTTATACGGTGAATATAAGCTTGCTTCACTTCTTAAAGAGCTTTGCAGAATTGACGGCATTGAATGGATAAGAATTCTTTATTGCTATCCCGAATGTATCACCGATGAGCTTATTGAGGTTATGGCAAGTGAAGAAAAAATCTGCAATTATATTGACCTGCCCTTGCAGCACGCAGACGGTGATGTTCTGAAGCGTATGAACAGAACAGGTGACGAAAAAAGTCTTACTGAGCTTATAAATAAGATAAGAGCAAAAATTCCCGATATTGTAATCCGCACTACCTTTATTACAGGCTTTCCCGGTGAAACCGAGGATAATTTTGAAACGCTTTCACGCTTTGTCAATAATGTAAAATTTGACCGTCTCGGCTGCTTTGCTTATTCTCCGGAGGAGGGTACCTTTGCGGCAAAAATGGAAAATCAGATTGACGATGAAGTGAAGGCTCACCGCAGCGAAATAATTATGCAGCAGCAGTATGAAATCTTTGCCGGAAAACAGGAAAGCAAGGTCGGAAAAGTTATGACGGCAATTGTTGACGGCTTCGATGAAGAAAATATGCTTTATATGGGAAGAACCTATATGGATGCTCCCGAGATTGATTCAAGCGTGATAATTTCAACGGAAGATGAGCTTTATGAAGGTCAGCTTGTGCAGCTTAAAATCATCGGTGTTGATGACTGCGACCTGGTCGGTGAGGTCATCGGTCAGGATATTATATAAATCTGAAAAACGATTGACAAAATCCAAACCGGTGTGTATAATATATTAAGTGAATATTCAAATGCGTTAAAAGGGAGAAGTAATCACATCCCCTTCATCTTAAGAGAGGAACTGCAAGGTGAAAGTGTTCCGTTGAAGAAGTGATGAAATGCACCCGTCAGCACCTGAGGGGAATTCAGTATCCGAGGGCGTAAACCGGCGTTAACGGTTAAGCTATTTTAATGTAGCTGAGTGATAAGTCAGAGTGGAACCGCGTGTTTTGACGCCTCTGTACCGTTTTTTCGGTGCAGGGGTTTATTTTTTTGCTTTAAGGTGATAATATATGTTTGAACGAATGAAGGAAGATTTGCAGTGCGTAAAGGACAGAGACCCTGCTGCACGTTCAAATCTTGAAATAATGCTTCTCTATCCCGGCTACAGGGCTGTGAGAATGTATAGAAAAGCACATTATTTTCATAAGCACAAGATGTATTTTCTTGCCCGTGCAATTTCCCAAAGGGCAGTTAAGAAAACAAATATTGAAATTCATCCCGGTGCTGAAATAGGCAGAAGATTTTTCATCGACCACGGCACGGGAGTTGTAATCGGCGAAACTGCCGTAATCGGTGATGACTGCACGATATATCAGGGTGTTACCTTGGGCGGTACCGGTAAAGATCACGGAAAGAGACATCCTACTTTGGGCAATAATGTTCTTATAGGAGCCGGTGCAAAGGTTCTCGGCCCGTTTAAAATCGGCGATAATTCAAATGTTGCTGCAGGCTCGGTGGTGCTTTCTGCAATACCCGAAAATTGTACGGCTGTCGGCTCACCTGCAAGAGTTGTCAAGCAAAACGGAAGAAGGGTTGACAGGCTTGACCATATTCATACCCCTGACCCTGTTTCTCAGGAAATCTGTGCATTAAAATCAAAAATAGAAAAGCTTGAAAAGCATATAAAACAATTGGAGGAAGAAAAATGAAAATTTTCAACACACTCACAAGAGAAAAAGAAGAGCTTATCCCCATCAAAGAAGGCGAATACAAAATCTATGCCTGCGGACCTACGGTTTATAACTTTATCCACATAGGCAATGCAAGACCGCTTTGCGTGTTTGATGTAATGCGCCGTTATCTCGAATATAGAGGTAATAAGGTTAATTTTGTTCAGAATTTCACCGATATCGATGATAAAATTATCCGCAGAGCAAATGAAGAAGGTGTAACCTTCAAGGATATTTCAGAAAAGTATATTGAAGAATTCTGGACCGATGCCAAGGGTATGAATATCCGTGAAGCCACAACACATCCGAAGGCAACAGAAAATATCGATGAAATCATCAACATCGTATCGACCCTCATTGAAAAGGGTTACGCTTATGAAGTTAACGGTGATGTTTATTTCAGCACAAAGAAGTTTGATGAATACGGTAAGCTTTCTCATCAGCCTCTTGAAGACCTTGAGGCAGGTGCAAGAATCAATGTGGGTGATGTTAAAAAAGAACCTATGGACTTCGCTCTCTGGAAGAGTGCAAAGCCGGGCGAGCCTTATTGGGAATCACCCTGGGGTCACGGCAGACCGGGCTGGCATATCGAGTGCTCAGCTATGGTCAGACGTTATCTCGGTGAAACAATAGACATTCATTGCGGCGGTCAGGACCTTATTTTCCCGCACCATGAAAATGAAATTGCACAGAGTGAATGCTGCAATGGTGTACCTTTTGCAAAATATTGGATGCATAACGGCTTTATCACAGTTGATAAGGTTAAGATGTCAAAGTCACTCGGCAATTTCTTTACAGTCCGTGATGTAGCTGAGCAGTACGGCTATGAGCCTATCCGTTATCTGATGATTTCCTGTCAGTACAGAAGCCCCATTAACTACAGCTTTGATGCAATTGCGCAATGCAAGGCTTCACTTGAAAGGCTTTATACCTGCCGTGACAACCTTGATTTTGCTCTCAAAAATGCAAAGGAAGAAGCAGGTGAGAAGGACTCAGAAATCATCGCTCTTATTGACGGCAAGAAGGAAAAATTCATTGACGCTATGGAAGACGACCTTAACACAGGCGAGGCTCTCGGTGCTGTGTTTGAGCTTGTCCGTGACATCAATACAAATGTTAATGACGGCATTCAGTCAAAGGCTCTTGTTGAATATGCAATTGCCGTATTCGATGAGCTTATGAATGTTCTCGGTCTTCTTTATAATCGTAAATCAGGCTCAAGCCTTGACGATGAAATTGAAGCACTTATTGCACAGAGAAATGAAGCAAGAAAAAACAAGAATTGGGCA
>JAFUQS010000078.1 GCA_017472225.1 Clostridia bacterium
TAAAGGCAAAAATGCGAGAAAGTTTGCAGAGGAAATGATTTCAAGCGGAGTCGTTGACCAAATTCGTGCCGAAGAAGGTAATCTGAAATATGATTATTTTTTACCACTGAATAGTGATGAAACGGTGCTGTTAATTGACAGTTGGGAAAATCAGCAAGCTCTCGATAAGCACCATGCGTCACCTATGATGCAAAGGATTATTGATTTACGCGAAAAATACGGCTTGCGTATGAAAGTGGAACGGTATGTTTCGGATGAATCGGGAATTCCTGAAAAAGATAAAGCATTTATAAAAGAATAAAAAAATACATGGAGGTAATATTGTATGTGGTTTGTATTCGCATTACTGTCTGCAATATTTGCAGCACTTACCTCTATACTGGCAAAGGTCGGCATAGAAGGAGTCAATTCAAATCTTGCAACAGCAATCAGAACCGTTGTCGTAGTCGTTATGGCGTGGGTAATGGTTTTTCTCACAAATGAACAAAACGGAATTTCTGTAATAAGCAAAAAGAGTTGGCTGTTTCTGATTTTATCGGGATTGGCAACAGGTGCTTCGTGGCTATGTTATTACAGAGCCTTGCAGTTAGGAGATGCCTCAAAGGTTGTTCCTGTTGATAAGCTGAGCGTTGTCATCACATTGGTTTTAGCTTTTGTGTTCTTGCACGAGAAATTTACGACCAAGTCTTTAATCGGCTGTGTTTTAATCGCTGCCGGAACATTGATTATGGTTTCATAAATTCTAACTTATCAAACTGATTTTAATAAGTTGAATTTTTGATAAAAATAAGTTGTAAACACAAAGCCCCAAGGACGATAAGTTCTTGGGGCTTACTTCTTACCTATTACTTCTTCACTCTTACCTCAAAAAAGTCCTTGGGGCTTTGGAAAGTAAGAAGTAATAGGTAAGAGGTAATAAGTTTGGGCGGGACACCCGCACCCGATTGTAATTTCATATTATGTGTGATATAATCAGTTTTATAAATGTGCTAATTTATAAAGGAATAATAATCGTTTATGAGGAGCTGAAGGGCAGAAAGTGAGCATTAAAAAGAAAAAGGAGCAAAAGAAAACATTTGGTAACTTTTACTCTCCTTACGAAACAGATGATAAGAAGACAATGACCGAATGGTATGAAGTGTATAATAATGATCCCAAAAAAATGCTTATAAAATACGGTAGGCGTTTCAGTAAGATTATTTACCGATGTGAGTTCTACAGATATGAAGAACCTACTTTACTTGTTGCATTTGAGGCACCTGATACACTCTGCCTAAATGATATCCTTGTTGATGAAGATGGCCGTGAGTTTACAATCAAAGGATTTGAAATGATCCGTTATGCGTGTCCAATTCCGGAATGGCACCCGATAGTATCAAACATAGCAATACAAGGTGAAGAATATATAGTAGGTGATTATTTATCAAAGAAGTAAAGTGGTCGGTAGAAATATATGCTTTCTTACACGTTTGAAAAGGAAATATTATGTATATTGTGATACCGGAACTTGTAAAGTAAGAAGTAAGAGTGAAGAAGTGTGTGCGTTCCACCCGCACCCGATTGTAATTTTATACTATGTGTGATATAATCATCCCGATAAATAAGAATTTGACGGAGATGATTAAATGTTTTTTAGGATTGATATTGATGGTATAGATATTCAATTAAGAGTGAAAGGATATTCAGCGTCTGAAAAAGAAATCTGGGATAGTCAATGGTGTGATTGTGATTTTGTATTTCGGTCCGGTGATTGGCTTAACTATCACAAAGAAGATACCGAAATACTGCTGTCAAGTGAGGTAGAAGAACTAGAAGCAGAATTAACCAAGTTGCTCAATGGTGATTTGAATGAAATAAAGGAAATCTGTTGTACAGAACCGGATTTTGTTTTTACTTTGCATCCTCAACGAGATTTGCGAAAAGACCCTGAATATGTTTATATTCGACCCGGGAGCGAAATTGCAGATATTTATATGGAATGGAAAATATATTTTTGGCATGATGGCTTGACAGAGAATTTCCTCACTATTACTTTTGGTAGAAATGATATTATCTGTCTTAGAGACTATCTTACATCCATAATAACAAATTAACAAAATCAAATTTTCAATTTGATTTTTATAAGTTGAATTTTTGTCAAAAATGAGTTGTAGACACAAAAAATTCCAAGTCTTCGGACTTGGAATTTTTTATCCAAGCCGACAGGCTTGGCATATCATCACCACAGGTGCATAACTTTCGCAATGATGATATACAAGGCTTAGCCTTGATTTTTATAACACCTGCCCGATTGTAATTTTATACTATGTGTGATATAATCATCCCGATAAATAAGAATTTACGAGCCGATTATGATAAAATGAGTTCGATACATATTTCGTAAGAGTTCATTTCAAATAATTTTTATCACCGTAAACAATGGGGGTTTTGCTGTGAACATTATACAGACAATTGTTTCTTATTTCGCAATAGCAGCAGCTTTTATTTCTTCACTTTTTTCATGGGGGGAAGCGGCAATGATACCGTATACAAATGATTATGAGATTCCCGACAGTATTCCCGAATACCAAGTGATTTCCACCGAGGAGAAAACCGATTGGAGGGCCAAATGGATTTGGGATAAGGAAAACCTGACAGAGAAAAATGTCTGGATGTGCTTTAGTAAAAATGTCAGGATTGAAAAGAAGCCTGAAACTCTTGTTGCTCATATCTCGGCTGATTCGAAATATTGGCTTTACATAAACGGAGAAACTGTTGTTTTTGAGGGGAGCGTTAAACGAGGCCCCGATGAAAACAGCGGCTATTATGACAGCATAGATATTGCACCTTATCTCAAAGATGGTGAAAACCGGATTTGTGCTTTGGTGTGGTTCTGGGATAATGAAACAAGCTATTCCTATAACAGCAGCGGTCAGGGTGGATTCTTGTTTGAAGCCATAGGCGAAGACATCGCTATAATCTCAGACGAAAGCTGGAAGGTAAAAAGAAATAACGCCTATGTTGACTCCTCTCTTTATCCGCCCAACTATAGGCTTCCCGAATACAGTATTTATTACGATGCAACGGAGGAAACGGGCGATTGGACAGATGAATCTTATGATGTTTCTTCTTGGGAAAATGCGACAGAATATGCCGTCGGCGGAGAAGGTGCTTACGGCAAGCTTTACCAGAGAGGAATACCGTTTTTGAAGGATTACGGTCTTAAAGATTATGAGAATTCAAAGGATTACGCAAACTATACCGTAAGCAAGCTTTTCGGTGAAAAAATCACCGTAGATATTCCGTATAATGCACAGGTGACTCCATATCTTAAAATCATAGCACCTAAGGGCAAGAAAATTCGCATAACAACAGAAAACACTCTGATTGGTGCAGTTTCAACTACCTATATCACCAAAGAGGGTGAGCAGGAGTTTGAGGCTTTAGGCTGGTTCAACGGTGAGCATATTACTTATGACATACCGAAAGGCGTTACGGTTGTTTCTTTGCAATACAGAGAAACGGGATACGACAGTTCATTCTGCGGAGACTTCAAGTGCGATGATGAATTTTTGAATTCCTTATGGCAAAAATCTTTGCGTACTCTTTATGTTACAATGCGTGACAATTTTATGGATTGTCCCGACAGAGAAAGAGCCCAATGGTGGGGCGATGTCACAAGTGAAATGATTATGACAATGTACTCTATGGACAGCAACTCCTACCTGCTTTATCAGAAGGGTGTTCAGGCAATGCTTTCTCATGTTGACGATACGAAAGTGTTGCAAACTGTTGTGCCTATAAGCGGTGACTATTTTGAGCTTCCCGTTCAGCAGCTTGCAGGAATTACAGGCTTTCTAACTTATTATGAATATACCGGCGACAAGGCTTTTGTTGAAAAGGTTTACGATGCTTCACTTGATTACCTTAAGCTTTGGAAAATCGGTGAAAATAATCTTGTTGTTCACCGCAGTGGCTCATGGGATTGGCCTGATTGGGGCGATAAGGCAGACATGACAGCTATAGAAAATGCCTGGATGTACTATGCACTTTCTTCTGTAGAGGAAATGGCAGAGCTTTTGGGAAAGGACGAAGACATTTCCTTTATCAGTGAAAGAAAAGACACCATCTCAAAGGGATATAAGACTCTCTGGACAGAAGATGGCTTCAAAAGTGAAGATGTAAAAAAGCCTGATGACAGAGCCAATGCACTTGCAGTTTTGTCGGGACTTGCAGAAAAAGAGCAGTATGACACTATTGCAAATGTACTCCGTACCACTAAAAATTCAAGTCCGTATATGGAATACTATGTTCTTGAAGCACTTTGTGAAATGGGAGAATACGAAGCAGCAAGAGACAGAATCAAGGAAAGATATGAGGGCATGATGAGTGAGGATTATTCAACTCTCTGGGAGTTCTGGGATTCCTGGCGAGGCACTAAAAATCACGCATGGAGTGGCGGACCTCTTGTTATAATGAGTAAGCATTTTGCGGGCATCGTTCCCCTTGAAGCAGGCTATGAGAAGGTTAAAATCGAGCCTCAGTATACTCTGTCAGACAGTATGAATTGCACTGTTCCGAGCGTAAAAGGGTTACTGACTCTGAATTATGAAAAGACTGACGGAAATTATACTGTCAATCTTACTCTTCCGCAAGATATGAAGGCTGTTTTATATGTGCCGGCCGATTCTGTTGTAAATATCAATTCAAAGGTTTATTACAAAAACGGTGAGTATGTAAATGGTGATAAAATCGGTAATGTGAGGATTGCGGAAAAAGAGCTTGATAACGGATGAGGTTAATCCCGATTTGTCGGGTTGGTCTGCTTAACTCCGTTTTCTGTTTTGAAACACAACATCGGCAGTGCCGAAGCTCCGCTACGCATCCCACACGATTGTAATTTCAGATTATGTGTGATATAATCATCTTGACAAATAGTAATTTGCGGAGGATACCATTATGAAAGATATTAAAATAAGAGGGATTTGTTCAATTTTAATTGCAGTTGTCCTTTGGTTTATAGGTGATGCTTTGGTCGGTGCGACTAATGAAAGCATTGCTTTGGCTTATGTCGGTGCGATTATTGGTGGTGGCTGCTTTTGGATTGGAAGCCGACCTTAAAATTCAAAATGTTTAATTAACTATGATTTTGAAACGGTAAGTAAATACAAAAACGACGAATTTCGATAAGAAGTTCGTCGTTTTTTGAAAGTAATAGTGAAGAAGTCAGGGCGGGACACCACGCACCCGATTGTAATTTCAGATTAAGTATGGTATAATCATCCATTATAACCTACTAATTCAAACAGAGGTGTAGTAATGAACTTTTTAAAATCCTTACTTGGTACTGTAAAACAAAATTGGAACGAACCGTCGCCGGGAAATTACATTCCTTATAAAGAGGTTGTGAATATCGGTGCTGCGGGCTTTGGCGTACATTGGGCGAGTCTGCTCGCTGCTACAATAGGACTCGATGCTTCTAATTTTTTGGTGGGGGCAAGTATAGGCCTTCAGCCGCTGCATCTGTCAATTATGCTGATAGTTGCAAATCTTGCGGGTATGCCAATGGCTTTTTTCAGAGGTTGGTTTTTCGATAATCACAAAATGCCCGGAGGAAAATTTATCCCCATAATGCTTCGTACTCCTATACCGATAGCCGTAATTTCAACTTTATTTGTTTGGCTGCCCTTTGAAAATTGGGGTTATTGGACAAAGGTTGTCGTTGTTTGGTGTATGTATATGATTTTGCAGTTTTTCGTATGCCTTTACAACGAGGGTTGGGCATTCTTTCAGCAGGTTGTTTCTCCCAATGCACAGGAGCGTGCACATGTTATGAGTATTTCGCAGATTATTTATTCACTTGCACCTACCATAACAGGGTTTATCATTCCCACTATAGCCGGACTCACTTTTGGACTCAATAACATTTGGACATACCGCATAATTTACCCGCCTTTTGCAGTGATAGGCGTTGTGATTCTTTTGATTTTCTTCCCAAAGCTTAACGAGCGTATTATTCTGCCGAAGCGTGGTGTTGAATATGTAAGCATCATCGATGGTATTCGTGAAGTGGCTAAAAACAAATATTTCTGGATAATAAATTCAGCAGGTTGGGTAGGCTTTCTTGAAAGTGCATACGGTGTGATACTCAGTTGGTCTTTTGTTTATGCCTTTAACGGTGAAAAGCAGGCCTATCTGGGCATTGCCAACACTATAATAAGCAATGCGGCTTTGTGGTCTATGGCTCTGGCTCCCTTTATGATGAATTTGTTGGGTAAAAGAAATCTGCTCATAGCTCATAATGCTATAAATGTTGTTTTGCTTTTACTTCTTATGCTTTGCTATAAAAATCTGATTTTGGTGTGTGTGATTTTTTATCTGAACACCTTTATCAATACCTTTCAGAATATTTATTTCCCGAATATTCATGCGGATATGAGGGACTATCATCAGTGGAAAACGGGGGTTCGTGTTGACGGACTTTTTGGCCCGTTAGGACTGATCGGAACCTTCCTGGGCTTTGGTACAGGTCTTGTTTTACCGACAATTTATGAATATATGGGCCTTAAGGACAACTATGATGTGCTTTATAACGACGAAATGCGTAACGGTCTTTTTGATGTTCTTATAATCGCTTCAATTATCGGTGCAATATTAAATCTTATACCGTATCTGTTTTATGACCTGACGGAGCAGAAGCACCGTGGTTATGTGAATGTACTTAAAATCCGTGCAATGTTTGAAGATTACGGAAATAACGAATTGGATAATGAGCTGCTGATTGAAGCTATGGGTATAATCAATGCAGCAAGAAACAATTTGCAAAAAGTTCCGGTTGATAAATCACAACTGAAGGCAGCGAAAAAAATTAAGGATAAAGATGAAAAAGCTGCCTTGGTGGAAAAAGCAAGAGCTGAAATCCGTGAAGCAAAGCGACACAATAAAATGATTTCAAGTCTGCCGATTGTTGTTGAAGAGCTTAATAAATTCAATACAAGCAGATATCAGGCACAGCTTGAAAGTGCCGCACGAACATTGAGCCTTGGTGAGGTTTATCTTTATTCTGATTGGAAGGAAGAAAAGCTTGCTGCGAAACGCCTGAGCAAAGCAACAAGGCAGGAAAGAATTATCCGTGCCGATGCAATTAAAGCAGCTATGGAAAAGAAACGTTCATTCAAGCTGCTGAAAAAATACGGCGAAGAAAATCTTACTGTTCCCGACAACAGAATTCCTGAAGAAATAAAGAGCAGAGCTTTCAACAGTGAGAGGGAACGCCGTGAAGCAAAGCGTGAGCTTAAGGCTTACACTAAGGCTGTTTCTGTATATCGAAGAATTACAAAACCCTATTACGATGCAAAAAATCTGATTATTCAGGAAAAAAATTACAACAGGCTTGATGAAATAGAAGCACTGTATGAGAAGGCTGTTTCCGCAGAATTATAAAATGCTCATTGAGTAAAGAATAAGAAAAAGTACAGAGGTTATAAAAATCCGACGCTGATATGACAATCCGTGTCGGATTTTTTTGCGCCTTTTAAACAAATATCTGTTTTTCGCTTTACATCACTTTTCAATTGTGATAAAATTCGGATTAAGCAGATAGTGTCTGCAAAAATATTTCCCTCAGAGCAAAGGAGAAAAATATGAAAGCAAAAATTACTGTTGCCGGTGAAATGAAAATCGGCGAAATCGACAGGAGAGTGTTCGGTTCTTTTATTGAGCATCTCGGCAGAGCTGTTTATGGCGGTATCTATGAGCCGGGTCATCCGCTAAGTGATGAAGACGGCTTCAGAAAAGATGTAATAGAAATGATCAACGAGCTTAATGTTCCGGTTGTCCGTTATCCCGGCGGCAATTTTGTGTCCGGTTATAATTGGGAAGACGGTGTCGGCCCCGTTGAGAACAGACCTGCCCGCCTTGAACTTGCATGGGGTGTTACAGAGCCTAATAAATTCGGAACAAATGAATTCATGCGTTGGTGTCAGAAGGCAAAAACCTCACCCATGATGGCTGTTAATCTCGGCACAAGAGGCCCTGATGAAGCAAGGGCACTTGTTGAATATTGCAACCACAAATCCGGCTCAAAATATGCCAATATGAGAATCAATCACGGCTATAAAGATCCTTGGGGTGTTAAGCTCTGGTGCCTTGGTAACGAAATGGACGGACCTTGGCAGATGGGCGCAAAAACGGCTTTTGAATACGGCAGAATAGCAAACGAAGCTTCAAAAATGATGAAATGGGTTGACCCCTCAATTGAAACTGTGCTTTGCGGTTCATCAAGCCGTGGAATGAGAACCTTCGGTGATTGGGAAGCCACTGCCCTTGATATCGCTTATGACAGTGTTGATTATATCTCACTTCATCAGTATTACGGCAACCACGCTAAGGATACACCGTCATTCCTTGCAAAAAGCCTTGAGCTTGATGATTTTATTTACAGTGTAATTTGCACCTGCGACTTTGTTAAGGCAAAAAAGAGAACAAAGAAGCAGATTAACCTTTCCTTTGATGAATGGAATGTGTGGTATCACTCCAACGGAGCACCTATTGAAAGGTGGTCAACTGCACCCAATCAGCTTGAGGATATCTATAACTTTGAGGATGCTCTTGTTGTTGCCTGTATGCTTATTACGCTTCTGCGCCATGCGGACAGAGTCAAGATAGCCTGCCTTGCACAGCTTGTTAATGTTATCGCACCGATTTTTACAAAAACAGGCGGTGATGCCTTCCGTCAGACAATCTTCTATCCCTTCCGTGAAATGTCAAAATATGCAACAGGCAACGCCCTGAGACCTATTATTGATTCACCGAAATATGATTGCAAGGAATTTACCGATGTACCTTACCTTGAAGCAATTGCAACCTATGATGAAGAAAAGGATGCCGTTGCAGTGTTTGCTGTTAATCGTTCAACCGACGAAAAGCTTGAGCTTGATATTTCGCTTCTCGGCTTTGAAGGCTATAAGGCAGTTGAATTCGAATCCATGGACGGCTATGATGTTTATCAGGAAAATACATTCGGCAGTGAAACTGTAACAATGCATCGTAATCCTTTGCCTGAAGAAAACGAAAAATCTGTTACGGCAGAGCTTCAGCCCTTGTCATTCAATGTTATCAGGTTTGAAAAAGTAAAATAATGTTTTATGTATCGGGCGGATATGATCCGCCTGATAATTTTTTGTAATATTTTTATTTTCATTTTTCTCTTTACCAATGCTTATAGTTATGCTAAAATATAAAAAAATACCATTGAAGGAGAATTCGATATGACAAAGACTATCAAAGCAATTTCCACTCCGACAATCAAAACAAAAGTTCTCGCAACGATTCTTGCAACGGCTTCTGCCGTGGTACTTCCTCAGCTTTTCCATGTTGTAGGTGAAATTTCGGGCCTTGGTACAGCTTTAGGTGAAACCTTCCTTCCCATGCATCTGCCTGTTCTTATGCTTGGGCTTCTGATGGGCAAATACTGCGGCGCAGTGGCAGGCTTTGCAGCACCTGTTATCAGCTTTGTTTTAACGGGTATGCCTAAGGTTGGTCTTTTGCCGTTCATGGCAATTGAGCTTTGTGCTTACGGCTTTGTAATGGGTGCTCTCAAGGATAAAAAGCTGCCAACCTCAGGAAAGGTTCTTTTATCACAATTTGCGGGCAGACTTTTAAGAGCTGTTGCCATTGCTCTGGCAGTTTACGCCTTTGATTATACTTCACTGAATATATCAATTATCTGGACGAGCGTTGTCTCAGGCTTGCCGGGTCTTATTTTGCAGTGGATACTCATTCCTCTTATCTCTTTTTATGTTGAAACGAAGGCAAAAAATGAATGCTGACACATTAAAAGCTAAAGAAATATTAAATGAAGGTGACTTTACCCTCGTTTTTTGTCAGGGACACAATATCATCACTTCAGCCGACAGGGGAGTGTCACCCTTAATGAAGCTGCTTGAAGACGGAAAAGATTATTCCGATTATTCTGCCGCCGACAAGGTCGTCGGAGGTGCGGCAGCGTATTTGTATGTCCTGCTCGGAATAAAAGAGGTTTATGCACTGACCTTAAGTGAAAGGGCGAGGCTTGTTTTTGAAAAATACGGTATTCTGTATTTTTCCTGCCGACTTGTTCCTTACATCGTTAACCGAAAGGGCGACGGACCTTGTCCCATGGAGGAAGCAACAAAAAATGCAACGGATCCCGAGGATGCATTAAGACGGATAAGGGAAAAGCTGATTAAAATGAAGAATGGTAATTGACCTGTTCACACAGCAATAAATAACGATTTAAAAATCAAGGAAAATACATGTTAAGTAGTCAGGAGTCAGTAGTCAGGAAAAATATAAAACAAAAAACCGTTGTATCAAGCGTTTACAGCTTTTTACAATGGTTTTCATAATTTAACTCTTTGATTTTTCGGCAGTTAACAGGGGATTGTCTTTTTTAAGATCCCTTTTTTTCAAAATAATTCCGTCTGCTTCAAAAGCTCGCTTCTGGCTTCCTCATCGGAAAGCACCTGAGCAATTACGCTTGAGTGAGTAATAAACATCACTCTTGCATAACACTTATCACCGATTTTTTCATAAAGTCTTGAAGCACTGCTTGTTCCCTGATATACGGTGTGAACACTGTTTGCAGTATAACCGACTGCACCGATGAAAGGAAGCTCAACACGGATGGCATCCTTATCATACTGATTGTCAATATCTTTTATGAGCTTCAGAATACGCCCGATTTTAAAGGGCTTCATGCCCAGATAATTGTTTACTCCTGTAACAGTGATAAATAAATTTTCCATAAAAAACATCCTTTCTTTATTTATTGTGAACATAGTGTAGCATAATGGAAGTCAAAAAAATGTACTGAACTGTGTATCGGATTGAATTTTTTAAAATTGTGCAGTCGATAAAATTTATGTTAATTTGTGGTTTACTCCATAAGCAGACACTTAAAAATTTACACTTTATCCTTGAAATCCTCTTATGTCTATGTTAATATATAAGTTAGATTATTATATTCAAAAATCAAAACACAGGAGTGATAAATATGAAATGCAGTTTTTGCGGCAAGGAAATTGAAAATGGCACTGAGCTTTGTCCTCATTGCGGCATGATTTTAAGCCTTGGTGAAGATGACGGCAGTGCAAATGAATCTGAAATCAGAATCCCTGAATATACACCCAATATTTTCGGCGCAGGAATAAAAAAACAGGAGCAGGTTCCTGCTCAGGAGCTCCCCGTGAGTGATGTTGAGGAAGAGGTTACCGTTGTGGAAAGTATTCCCGAATACGTTCCCGCAGAATATGACTTTAATCCGACTCCGGTTTCTCATCAGACTGAAGAAACAGCTTCTGCCGAAGAACCGGCTGCACAGATTGCAGAGCCTGAAGCTGAGGTTGAATCCGATGCCGAGGAGTCCGCTTACGAACAGGAAGCTGCTGAAACAGAAAACACCACGGATGTTACCGATATAAGAATTCCTGACGAGGATGTTACATACCCCGAATATGAGTCCTTTGTTCCCGATGAAGGTCATCATGAAATTGTTGAAGATATTCTTTCTGAGGAGTCTGAAAGTGAAGAAGAGGAATATGAAGAAGTTCCTGTTGTTCCTGTGGCTCAGGATGGTGTTTCTGACCTTGAGGAAGCCGAAGAAGCTGACGAGGATGACGATGATACCTATGTAAAGCCCAATAAAGTCAAAAGCGGTGTTGCAGCCGTTGTGGCTCTTTGCATTCTTCTTGTATGCCTTGTTTTTGCAGGCGGATATGTAATCAAAAATGTTCTTCCCGAAAAGGAAACAACCACCTCATCACCTGTGGTTGATGCTGATGCCACAACCGATGAGGCCGGCATGTCTGACGAGGATACTACAGACGACACCGACGAAGAAACAACTGTAGACGGTGAAGAAACAACGGTCGACGAGGAAGAAACAACAGTTGACGAGGATGAAACAACCACTGAGGCTGATGTGACAACCACCGAAGAAATAACCTCAACAACAAAAGTGCCCACCACAACAAAAGCACCGACCACAACAAAGGCACCCACAACAACAAAGGCACCCACAACAACAAAAGCACCGACAACAACAAAAGTGCCGACAACGACAAAGACACCCACTACAACAAAGGCTCCCAAGGTAACGGAAGGCTACGGCATCAATGATGTAGCTGTCAAAAAGCCTTCAAAATACCTTTCAGCCTCATATAAGGGTTATGTAACAGCAGGCAGCGTTAATGTAAGAGCAGCCGCAACAACCTCGGCAGCAAGAGTGCTTTACCTTGAAAAAGGCTCTGAGGTTGTGGTTTATGCAAAGGAAAACGGCTTTGTTTATACATATTCAACCCGTTTTGGTGTTTACGGCTGGATAAGCGCAGATTATGTTTCAGCTTCAAGACCTACTGTTGACACAACAACTGCACATAAGGGAACCGTAAAGCCCGATTCTGACGGCAGCGGCAAGATTATGTATACAACAAACACCCTCAATCTCAGAAAAGGTCCTTCAACAGATTATGGTGTGGTTAAAACAATTTCAATCGGTTATCCCGTCAAGATAATCGGCTATAAATCAGGTGTTTCCGGTTGGGCATATGTTACAGACACAACCACAGGAACAAATGGCTGGGTATCAACGGCATATCTTAAATAATTTGTTTCAACATAACAGGAGGAAATATTTATGATGACACTTAAAACCCGTTGGGCAGACGCTGCAATGTGCGATATGCCCCTTCCCGAATATCCCCGACCTCAGATGGTGAGAGATTGTTGGATGAATCTTAACGGTATGTTCGATTTCGCCATAACAGATGAAGACAAGGATTGGTGTGACAGCTACGAGGATAAAATCAGAGTACCCTTTGCAGTTGAAAGCTGTCTTTCGGGTATCTGCAAAAGGGTGAGCGATGATGATGCTCTCTGGTACAGAAAGAGATTTACCCTTACCGATGCTTTCAAGGGAAAAAGAGTTCTTCTTCACTTTGAAGCAGTGGATTGGAAGGCAAAGGTATATGTCAACGGCAAAAAGGTCGGTGAACATATCGGCGGCTACTGTCCCTTCACCTTTGACATCACGGATTATCTTGAGGGCGATGAAAATGAGCTCACAGTGAGAGCATGGGACCCGACAGATGATTCATGGCAGAACAGGGGTAAACAGGCGAGTGAAACTCACGGCTTCTGGTATACCTCTACCTCAGGCATCTGGCAGACTGTATGGCTTGAGGGTGTCAATGAAAATTATATTTCTTCATATAAGCTTACTCCCGATATCGATGCAGGGGTAATTGAAATTCTTCCGGAGCTTATCGGAAAAGGAGAGCTTTCCGTTAAGGTTCTTGACGGTGATAATGTAATTTATGAGGGTGCATTACCCGAAAACGGCAAGGTTAAAATTGAAAATGCAAAGCTCTGGAGTCCTGAAAATCCCTTCCTTTATGATTTTGTTCTCACCCTCACCAACGACGGCAAGGAATGTGACAGTGTCAAGGGATATTTCGGAATGAGAAAATTCTCAATCGGTGAATATGAAGGCTATAACAGACTTTTCCTCAATAATGAGCCTTATTTCCAGAAGGGTCTTCTTGACCAGGGCTATTGGAGTGACGGTGGCATGACACCGCCCACGGACGAAGCCATGATTTATGATATTCAGACCATGAAGGATTTAGGCTTCAATATGCTTCGCAAGCACATCAAGGTAGAGTCTCACAGATGGTATTATCATTGTGACAGACTCGGTATGCTTGTGTGGCAGGATATGGTAAGCGGCGGCAAAGCACTCAATACCTTCCATGCCGGTGTTCTTCCCAATGTTTATGGTGTTCTTAACCCGCTTGTTAATCTTACCAAAAAGGACAATGCCTATAAAACCTTCAACAGAACAAAAATTGAGTGGCGTCTTCAGTTTGAAGAGGAATATGAGCAGATGATTGATAATCTTTATAACTTCACATCAATCTGCTGCTGGGTACCCTTTAATGAAGGCTGGGGACAGTTCGATGCAAAGCGCATCGGTGATTGGACCAAAGCAAAGGACCCGACACGCTTCTGTGACCATGCAAGCGGTTGGTATGACCAGAAGGGTGCAGACTTCAGAAGTATGCACAAATATATTCTTCCGGTTATTCTTCCCAAGTATGACGGCAGACCTATTGTTCTGAGCGAATACGGTGGCTACAGCCACAACATTCAGGGTCATGTCTGGAATTACTCAAAGAGCTTCGGCTATCAGATGTATAAGAGCAAGGATGAGCTGACAGCGGCTTATAGAAAGCTTCATGAAAATCAGATTATTCCCAACATTAAAAAGGGACTTTCTGCAACGGTTTATACACAGGTATCCGATGTTGAATTTGAGGTTAACGGTATGCTTTCTTATGACCGTGAGCTTATTAAGCTTCATGAAGATGTGGTCAAAGAGCTTAACGCTAAAATGACATATTGATTATGAGAACAAGCACCGCTATTTGTCGGTGCTTGTTTTGAAAAGACAGGTGAAAATATGAACTTGGAACAATATTTGCAAATGCCCAACTGCTCTGTTCCCGGGGATATACTTTCCTCACTTGAAGGTGAGGGCAACATCACCGCAACAGACTTCCACGATAAGGATTCAGTGCTTTACGATAAGAGCCTTCATAATGAAGCGGGCTATAGAAGGCTCGCTGACGGTGATTATCTCGTTTCAATGTATTGCCCCATGCCGGATGTGACAAGTGAAATGGTGAGTTGGTGGTTCTGGTGGCATCCGCAGAACAGTATGCGCTATAAGATCTGGTATCCCGGTGAACATTTTGCAGTTTCTTATGATAAAAAGGATAAGGCTTATTTCACTGCAGAAGCTCAGCCGCCCTTTAAAAGTAATATTCAATATCCCGTGGAAAAAATCGGTAAGCTTATTTTACCGTTGTCGATTGAATTTGTTTCACCCACAGATTTCGGATTTTCTGAAAAAGCAATGATGGAAAACAATGTTGCTGCAATTGTCTGCGGTCATGTTGGTGCCTTTGGCAGAATCTTTCAGCACACGGAGATGGCTCACATATTTTTCCAAAGGGAAAACGGTCTTTTCATGGTCAGCCGTTTCTGGCTTGGAAAAAGACTCAGAAATCCTCTTATAAGAAAAGCCATGCTTAATTCCGGAACTGCAAAGGGTATGGCAAAGCACTGCTGTGTTGAATACAGAAACTTTGCCGAAAGAATACCGTTGTTGTTTAACTCGGAATATGCAGGAAGGAAGTGAAAATATGTCAGAATACAGCAAAAAACCAACCAAGCTGAAGCTTTTATACATAATGGATTATCTGCAAAGAAAAAGCGATGAGGATAACCCGGTGAGCGTGGACGAGCTTATGGCAATGCTCACAAGAGAGGGGATTGACTGTGAAAGGAAGTCCGTTTACAGTGACATCAAAATTCTCAAAGCCTTTGGTATGGATATTGACACTGCAAGGCTTCCGAAATCAGGCTATTGTCTTCTTTCAAGGGATTTTGAGCTTCCTGAACTGCGCCTTCTGATTGATGCCGTACAGGCAGCAAATTTCATCACTCCCAAAAAAACAAAGGAGCTGATTGATAAAATAGGTACACTTTGCAGTGACAAGCAAAAGAAAAATCTTGACGGACAGGTATACATAGAAAAGCGTGTTAAATGTGCAAATGAGGAAATTTATTATTACATTGATAAAATCCACCGTGCAATAACCGCAAACAAACAGATAAGCTTCATTTACAGTAAGCGTACAATTTCCGAAGACGGCACCGAGATTGCAGTTCAGGAAAAGGAGCACTGTGTCAGCCCTTATGCAATGATATGGAGCAATGACCATTATTACCTTGTGGGAAACAATGAAAAGTATGACAATCTTATGCATCTGCGAATTGACAGAATGAAAAAGGTTGAAATTACCGAAAAGAAAAGCAGAAGCTTCACTGAGGTATCCGGTTATAAACGCTTTTTTGACTCTGCCGACTATTCGGGAAAAACCTTCAATATGTTCAGCGGTGACACTCAGCGACTCGAAATCTGCTGCGACAATTCAATTCTTGAAGAGATTCTCGACCGTTTCGGTACTGATGCCACAATCAGAAAAATCAGTGAAGAGCGTTTTACTCTTTCTTCAAGGTGTGTTGTGAGCGAAGGTCTTGTGTCATGGATTATGCAGTTCGGTTCTAAAATTGAGGTTGTTTCTCCCAAAAGCCTAAAGGAGGATGTGAAAAAAAGAGCTGAAGAAATTCTTGGGGTATACAAAAACTGAATCAGAATTCAAAGCGTTATTGAAAGCTGAGGCTTCAGTGTTATTTTATTCGCCATAAAACTCGCAAAGCGAATAAAACTGCGAAGAAATAAAACTCGCCGAAAGGCGAATAAACTGCGTGAGTGTACTTTGTACACTTACACATATGCTGCCGCATTTTTATTAAATGCGACAGCTTTTTTTGTTTTTGAGAGAAAAAGTGCATAAAATGAACCGAATGCAACAGAATTGAACAGAAATGTTTGAGATTTGTTGCTGAGTTGTTCAGCCGATATAAACGAATGATGAATAAATTTATTTAATTTTTGGAGAATAAGTTAACTGAATATTAACAAATGTTGTGAAAATGTGTTGTATACTTAACTCAACATGGGTTTATTATCAAAATCCAATTTTAAAAAGGAAAGGTAGAAAATAATGAAAAAGACCGTATTTCTGACAGGCTCAACAGGCACAATGGGCTTCCAGGGCTTCAAAGAGCTTTATAAAAGACGTGATATGTACAATATCGTTGTTCTTAACCGTGGCAGCCAGAAGAACAAAGACAAATTTGCTCCCTATATGAACGATCCTTCTGTTAAAATTGTTTGGGGTGACCTTACAAATTATGAGGATATCCTTGAATGTGTAACCGGTTCAGATTATGTTCTTCACGTTGGCGGTCTTGTTTCACCTGCTGCCGACTATTTCCCCAAAAAGACCCTTTTCACCAACGTAACAGCAATGGAGAACATCGTAAAGGCTGTCAAGGCTCAGCCTGACCCCGATGCAATCAAGGTTGTTTATATCGGTACTGTTGCTCAGACAGGTGACAGAAACTATCCCACTCATTGGGGCAGAACAGGTGACCCGATTCAGATCAGTATCTATGACCACTATGCTATCAGTAAAACCAAGGCTGAGGCAATTCTTGCAGAATCCGGACTCAGATATTGGGTATCACTTCGTCAGACAGGTATCCTTTATCCCGAAATTCTCAAGAATATGGAACCCATTATGTTCCATGTGCCCATCAACGGTGTTCTTGAATGGGCAACCGTTGAAGACAGCGGCCGTCTTTGCGCAAAGGTTTGTAATCCCGCTGTTCCCGAAGAATTCTGGAGAAGATTCTATAACATCAGCTCAGGCCCCGATTACAGAATCACAAACTATGAATTTGAGGTTCTCCTTCTCAATGCAATCGGCATGAAGGGTGATGATGTACCCAAGAAGCTCTTTGATCCCAATTGGTTTATTCTTCAGAACTTCCACGGTCAATGGTACACCGATGCTGATGATCTTGAAAATTATCTCCACTTCAGAGAGAATATCCCTGTTAAGGAATATTTCAAGAGAATGGCAAATCAGGTTGCATTCTTCTATAAATTATCAGGTCTTGCTCCTCTCGGCATTGTTAAGCAGATTCTTATGAAGCCCATTGCTAACACTCCGCTTTACGGAACACAGGCTTGGATCAAGAACGGTATGAAGGACAGAATTACTGCATATTACGGTTCACTTGAAAAGTATAATGCTATTCCCAAAACATGGGATGAATTTGATGTAGTTGTACCCGATAAGAATGAAATGAGCTATCTTGACCACGGCTATGACGAGACCAAGGACTTCCATTCACTCGGTATTGCAGATATGAAAAAGGCTGCCGAATTCAGAGGTGGCGAATGTCTTTCAAAGAAGATGGGCAAGGATGTTTACACTCCGCTTAAGTGGAAGTGTGCATGCGGTCACGAGTTTGAAATGACACCCAACCTTGTGCTCAAGGGTGGTCATTGGTGTCCCGAATGTCTTCCCATGCCTTGGAAGTATGACGAAATTGCAAAGACAAATCCGTTCTTTGCTCAGGTCTGGTATTCACACCATGACAAGGATGAAGACAATGTATACACCGAAGATATTTACTACGGCTTCTCAAAGGAATAATTGAAATAAAACCACCTTGACAGTTGTCACGGTGGTTTTATTTGTTGAAATGTGGTAAACTTGTAAATATAAAAAACTAATCAGGAGGTAATGATGATTCTTGTTCTGATAACAGCACTCGGTGTGGGTGCTGCAACTATAATCGGATCTGTTTTCGGCTTCTTATTCAAAAAAGTGTCCCACAAATTTTCGGATATTGTTATTTCATTTGCTGCAGGAGTTATGCTTGCAGCGGCAGTACTCGGACTGATTTTACCGTCTTTGGAATATGGTGGGAAATATGGGATTTTCATAACAGTTGCGGGAATTTTTATCGGGGCACTTTGTCTTAATTTGATCGATAAGCTTGTTCCTCATCTTCACAAACTTGTCGGTTCGGATACAGAAGATAACAACAATGCAAATTTGAGTAAAGTGCTTTTATTTGTTACAGCAATTGCGATTCACAATTTCCCGGAAGGTATTGCTGCCGGTGTTGGCTTTGGTTCTGATGATGTATCGGGAGCGCTGATTATTGCAGGGGGTATTGCTCTTCAGAATATTCCCGAAGGTATGGTTATAATCGGTCCTATGCTTTCGGCAGGTGTATCACCAAAGAGGACTTTTGTTTGCGCTTTGTTTACAGGATTGATTGAGGTTGTAGGTACTTTAATAGGTTATTTTGCAGTGAGTATAGCATCTGCTGTGCTTCCTTTTGCTCTTGCTTTTGCAGGCGGTACAATGCTTTATGTAATCAGTGATGAGATGATTCCCGAAACTCACTCACACGGCAATGAACGTGGAGCAACCTATGCTTTGTTAATAGGTTTTTGCGTGATGCTTGTAACTGATTATCTGTTTGGATAAATTTCATAAATACTGAGAAATTTCAACTTGATAGTGCAAAACAGACTGGATTAACAGTCTGTTTTTCCATAAATATAAATCACAAATTCCACCGTGACATCAAGCTCTGTGTACAGCTCAAGCTTTGCCTTATCCTTTTCGCTTGTATGGTAATAGTATGGCGTCATTCTGAAAAGAGCATCAATATCTTCTTTGCCTGAAAGGTGAATTTTCTTTTTTACTTTTCTTTTTTCTTTAAGCTTAAGAGTCTCAGCTTTTGGCGGTTCTTCATCGTTTTTATAAGGTGTGTCATAAAGAATTTCCTTAAGCTCAAAAAGGTGGTCTTCGCCTGCAACTGCAGTTATAATGAGTCCGTCTTTTTTAATGATACGGCTGAATTCTTTTTCATGAAACGGTGCAAAAAGGTGAAAAGCAATGTCAACGCTCTGACTTTGTAAGGGGATTTTTGAAAGGTTAGCCACAAAATATGTGCTGCCATTGTGCCTTTTTGCTGCAAGGCGAATCATTTCCTTGGAAATGTCAAAGCCGACCATACAGCAGGGAAATCTGCTTTTGATATAATCGCCGTACCAGCCCTCACCGCAACAGATGTCACATATCAGGGGATTGAGCTTTCTGCTTTCACCAATGATTTTAACGATTTCATCGGACAATGCAGAAAAATAACCTTTTGACAAAAAATCCCGCCGTGATTTTGCCATATCCTTGTTGTCACCTATAAGCGAACCTGCCTTTGAACTGACCAGAAGATTCACATAACCCTCCTTTGCTTCATCAAAGCTGTGACGGTTTTCACATTTATAGCTTCTGTTGTCTTTTTCAAGAGCCTTGCCACAAACAGGGCAAATAATATTTGTCATTTTCTTCACCTATTTATTGAAAAATTTACATTTATATGCTATCATGTAGATAATTATAACTGATATAATAATTTTAGTCAATAAAGGTCGTTTTTTTGATGGCAAAGGAAAAAAATATCAAAACCAATGCGATGCGCATCCTTGATAAAAAGAAAATACCCTATAAGGTCAATTACTATGAATGTGATGAGTTTATTGACGGTATCCATATTGCGGATAAGCTGAGTCAGAGCTATGATATGAGCTTTAAAACCCTTGTCGCTGTCGGAAAGAGTAAGGAAAACTATGTTTTCTGTCTGCCTGTTGATAAAGAGCTTGACCTTAAAAAAGCGGCAAAATCCGTTAATGAAAAAAGTGTTGAGCTTCTCCATGTCAAGGATATCAAGGCCGTAACCGGTTATATCCGTGGCGGCTGCACACCAATCGGAATGAAAAAGCAGTTCAGAACTGTGATACATTCTTCCGCACTGAATTTTTCCGAAATTATTATCAGTGGCGGTGCTCTCGGTGTTCAGCTGTTCATCACACCTGAAAGCCTTGCAGCTTCTGTTGCTGCAGAGTTTGAAAATATTATTTTTGAATAAAAATCTCGGGCTCCGACCCTTAATAAAGGTGAACGATATGAAAAAATCAATTATGCTTATAATTCTGTCATTGCTTTTGTGCCTCACGCTTACTGCCTGTGATGATACGGGCATAACAAAGGATGTTTATATTTCAGAGGTTATGTCCAACAATGTGACAACGCTTTCCGACGAAAACGGTGATGTGTGTGATTGGATTGAATTACATAATCCTACTGCCAATCCCATCAATCTTGGCGGCTATATGATCACAGATAATTCCTCGAATATGGATAAGTTTGTTTTCCCTGACTTTACCTTGAAGCCGGGTGAGTACTTTGTGCTTTTTGCAAACGGTGTTGAAAAGGTGGATGCTGAAAACCGTATAATTCATGTACCCCTGTCCGTCAGCACAAAGGGAGAAAGCCTGTATCTCTATAATGCAAAGGGTAAGCTTCTTTGCAGAATGAATGTTCTTCCGTTGGAGGATGATCAGAGCTTCGGCATCGGTGAGGAAGAAAAGCTGACAATTTTCGATGTTCCGACTCCGGGTGCGCAGAATACCGGTGAGGTTGTGGCTGCAACCACCGAGCCCGATGAAAACCTCAAGGGTAAGGTGTATATCAACGAGTTTGCTCCCAATTCAACGGAAACCCTTATGGATGAGGAAGGCGACTTTGTTTCATGGGTTGAAATTTATAACACAACCGATAAAACTGTTAACCTCAGAGGCTACAGCCTTTCGGATGACAGTATGGATAAGGAAAAATGGACCTTCCCCACCTTCAAAATTAAAGCAGGGGAATACGGTGTTGTTTATCTTTCGGGCAAAGCCAAGGAATATGACGGCTCAAACAAAATTCATGCCACCTTCAAATTGAACGGAACGGAAGAAACACTGTGTCTTTATAACAAGTCGGGCAAGACAATTGATGAGGTTCAGGTGTTTGAGCTTTTCTCAAATCTTTCCTGCGGCAGAAGTCTTGATGACACAAATAAATTTGTATTTTTCACCAAGGCAACACCGGGCAAACAGAATTCACCGTCCTTTGTGGAAAGTGTGGACAGTGCCCTTTACACGGGAAGCCGTGAAATTGCAATAACTGAGGTGGCTGCGGTCAATACCACCGTTTCGCAGTCAGCTCTTGAAGAATATTTCGACTATGTTGAGCTTTACAACACAGGAACAGAAGAAATAAATCTTGCATCTTATAAGCTCTCCGACAGCAAAAAAGCGGAGAGCTTTAAGCAATTACCGGATAAAACTCTTGCCCCGGGTGAATATGTGGCTGTCTATTGCGGTGACAGTGATTATGTCAGTGCCTCAACGGGGAATATATATCTTGATTATGGTCTTAACCGTTACGGTGAAACCGTTTATCTGATGAACAGTGAAAATGTGATTGTTGACACTATGAAATACGGCCGTCTGCAAAGCGGGTATTCCGCCGGAAGGGATGTCAACGGCACAAATGAGGTTAAATATTATTCTGCACTTACCCCCGGCAAGGCAAATTCAGCCGATGTTCTTCAGAAAAGTCTGAAAAGCCCTGAAATTTCACTTTCAAGCACCTATGTCGAAAAGGGAACCACTGTTGAAATTACAGTGCCGTATGGTGAAATCAGATATACTCTTGACGGCAGTGAGCCGAAGAAAAATTCAAAGCTTTATGACGGTGCAATCACTGTCAACAAAACCACAGTGCTCAGGGCAAGGAGCTTTGCCGAAGGATATGTACCATCAGATACAGTAGGAAGCACCTTTCTTGTAACTGACAGAAGACATGAGCTGCCCGTTGTTTTTCTCACCACCGATGAAAAGCATCTTTATGACTATAACACAGGCATCTGGGCAGACGGTCCCGGTTACACATCGGAGTTTCCTCATGTGGGTGCAAACTATTGGCAGAATTGGGAAAGACCCGTAAACTTCGAATATATGACCTCCGACGGTATTTCACAGGTCAGCTTTGATGCGGGCATATCTGTTTTCGGTCAGTATTCGAGAGCAAATGCACAAAAAAGCGTTGAAATCAAGCTTAAGGATAAATACGGACCGACAGAGGTATGCTATCCCTTTTTTGAGGATAACGAGGTCAATGTTTTTTCTTCTCTCGTTCTCAGAAACGGTGGTCAGGACTATAATGTTGCTCATATAAGAGATGCATTCTGTGCCATGGTAATTAAAAATCAGATGGATATTGACATTATGGATTATCAGCCTGTTGTCTGCTATGTAAACGGCAAATATCACGGCATATACGACCTTCGTGAAAAAATTGATGAGGATTACCTTGCAAATCATCACGGCATTGACCCTGAAAATGTGGATCTTATCAAGGGTAACAGAGATGTGAAATGCGGTTCAATGGATAACTATTATGAGCTTACGGATTACATCAAAACCCATGATTTGTCAAAGGATGAGCATTATAATTATGTGTGTCAATATATCGACATTGACGAGCTGATAAACTATTGGCTTTGCGAATCCTTCTTCACCAATACCGATACAGGTAACATAAAGTTCTGGCGAGAAAACAAAGAGGGCGCAAAGTGGCGTTGGATATTCTTCGATGTGGACTGGTCACTTTTCGGTTCAACCTATGAATATAATGTAATTGATAACTATATGGACCCCGACGGTCATGGTGTGGGCAAGGGCTTCAGCACTGTTATCACAAGCAATCTTATTAAAAACAAAAACTTCCGCCAAAGAATGATTGAAATTTTTTCACAACAGCTCAAAACAACATTCCGGACGGAAAGAATGGTAAAGATTCTTGATGAGCTGGTTGCCGAAATTGATTCCGAAATGCCTTATTACCTTGAAAGATGGGATATTTCAAGCTACGATTCATGGAAAAAGAGAGTTGAAACCCTCAGAACAATTGTTGAAAGAAAAAGGGATATTTTCATCGGCCATATGAAGGACGCTCTTAATATGACCCAGGCAGAGATTGATAAATATCTCAGTGAATAATTACCTTTGTTTCTCTGAGCTAAAAAATAATGAATTATTATTGAAATTTGAAAACAAATGGTATATAATGTCATTGTAAAAATTTTTAGGAGGAAAAAACTATGGCAATCTGGGAAGCAATTGAAAAAATTCTTATTCTGTTCTGGAACAGACTTTACTACTTCCTTTCAGGTCATTTTGAAGAAGAAGTAAATCCTGATTGGGTACTCCCCGAAGAATAATAAAAAATCAAATGGCTGTTCGGATAACAGCCATTTAGTTTTATTACAATAAAATGCAGCATCAGTGCTTGTAAGGTGATATTATGATAAAAGACTATCTTGAAATCGGCAAAATAACCGGAACTCACGGAATAAGGGGTGAAATGCGTGTTCAACCCTGGTGCGATACACCTGAGTTCATGAAAAAATTCAAAACGCTTTATCTTGATAAGAAGGGTGAAAAGCCGCTGAAGGTTTCATGCCGACCCAACGGTCATATGGTAATTATGAAGGCTGAGGGAATCGATAACATCGAAGAAGCTTCAAAATACCGTGAAAAAGTGCTTTTTATGAAACGAAGCGATGCAAAGCTGCCTGAGGGCAAATACTTCATTCAGGAGCTTGTTGATTGCCGTGTAATCGATGCCGATGACGAAGGTAAATGCTATGGTGTTCTTACGGATGTAAGTCAGACGGGCGCCAATGATGTCTGGCATATAACGAATGAAAGCGGTGAATATCTTATTCCCGCAATACCGCCCGTTGTAATCGATACCGATGTTGTAAGCGGCATAATAAAAATCCGTCCCCTGAGAGGTATTTTTGACGATGAGAATTGATATATTGACACTTTTTCCCGAAATGTGTGAGTCCGTTCTGGCTGAAAGTATAATCGGCAGAGCAAGGCAGGAAAATAAGGTTGAAATCAACTGCCGTAATATCAGAGACTATACTCTTGATAAGCACAGAAGAGTTGATGACACACCTTACGGTGGCGGAATGGGTATGATTATGCAGATTCAGCCCATTTATGATTGCTATAAGGCACTGTGTGAAGAAACGGGCAAGAAGCCGCATCTTATTTTTATGTCGCCTCAGGGTAAAACACTCACCCAGGGCAGAGTCAAGCAGCTCGCTCAGATGGATAACATCGCAATTCTTTGCGGTCATTATGAGGGTGTTGACGAAAGAATAATTGAAGAAATTGTTGATGAAGAAATATCAATCGGTGATTATGTTCTCACCGGTGGAGAGCTTCCTGCACTTGTGCTGGCGGACAGTATTTCTCGTATGCTGCCCGGTGTTTTAGCCAATGAGGACGCTTTTACTGATGAAAGTCATTACAGCTCACTTCTTGAATATCCGCAATACACAAGGCCCTATGAGTGGCAAGGGAAGTCGGTTCCGGATATACTGTTATCGGGGCACCATGCGAACATTGAAAAATGGCGCAGAGAAAAAAGCCTCGAAAGAACCTACCTTCGCCGCCCCGATATGCTTTCCAAAGCAGAATTGACAAAGAAGGATATTGAGTTTCTCAGAAAATTGAAACAGAGCTTCAAGGAACAGGCTTTTTCTTCTTCGGCAACAAAGGAAACCGAGTGACAGATGTCCGTTTAATACAAAATTTCTGCTGATTTCCGCAGATTCATGAGCTGAACCTGAAACACAGAATAAGCATCAGGCAGTATAACTAAAAAAAGAGCAGATAAGACGGTGTTTATGCTGTGAGGTGAAAGCAGAAAAGCTTGACTTCTTTGCTGAAAAAGTTAACCTTACAGCTAAAGATGAATACAATTTATTGCTCTTAAGCTGCTCTCTGCCCCTGGCTTTTGACTTTTAGCTCTGAAGCGTGGTTAAAATGTACAAATTTATCCGTTTAATTTGTGCAATATTTAGTCTTGCAACCAAAAAGTTTTAAAGTCGTTTTTTTTCATTGACGAAGAAAAGATTTGTGGTATAATATATGAGAAATTGATAAATCTGCCTTGGCAAAATTCAGTAAATCCCCATGTTTTGCAAAGGTAAAAAAATATTTTGTGTGTGGGAGTAATAGATATGTTTGTTAAAGATGTAAAAGTTCAGAATCAGGTTGGTCTTCATGCTCGTCCTGCAACCTTCTTCATTCAGAAGGCAAACGAATTCAAATCCTCAATCTGGGTTGAAAAGGAAGAAAGAAGAGTCAACGCTAAGAGCCTTCTCGGTGTTCTTTCACTCGGCATCATGGGTGGCACTGATATCCGTATCATCGCCGGCGGTCCCGACGAGGAACAGGCTGTTGAAGAGCTTGTAAAGCTTGTTGAATCAGGCTTCACAGAATAATTGATTCTAAACAAAAAACATCTCCGTAAGAAAAGCTTACGGAGAATTTTTTTATTTTGTTTTCTCAATTTACCACATTAACAGGCTTACCCTCAAGATAGCCCTTGATATTGCACTTCAGTGTTTCCATCAGTCTGCTTCTTGCTTCAAAGCTTGCCCATGCAAGGTGGGGAGTGATAATACATTTATCAGCCTTAAGAAGGGGATTGTCTGCCCTTGCAGGCTCAACGGAAAGCACGTCAACACCGGCACCGGCAATAATTCCTTCATCAAGTGCGTTTTTCAGATCTTCTTCAACAATAACCGCACCTCTTGAAGTGTTGATGAGGTAAGCGGTGTTTTTCATTTTTTTAAGGAATTCCATGTCAACAAGACCTTCGGTGTTCTTGTTGAGAGGGCAGTGGATTGAAATGACATCACTGTTGCTGATGACCTCATTGAGTGAGACAAAATCAACCTTGCCGAAGCCGTCATAGGTTTTGGTGTTGGGTGAATAAGCAATAACCTTCATTTTAAAGCCGTTGGCAATCTGAGCCACGGCAGAGCCGATTTTACCAAAGCCGATGATACCCATTGTTTTGTTTGCAAGCTCTGTAAGGGGAGTTTTCCAATAACAGAAATGCTTGCTTTTTGTCCATTCACCGTCTTTTACCGTGTCGTTATGCAATGCAACATTGTTTGTAATTTCAAGAAGCAGTGCAAAAACAAGCTGAGCCACACCGTCGGTGCTGTATGCAGGGATATTTGAAACCGTAACACCCTTTGAACGAGCGTATTCGGTGTCAATCATGTTAAAGCCCGTTGCAAGTGTTGAAATATATTTAAGCCTTGGCAAAGCATCAAGAACCTCCCTTGAAATGTTCTTTTTGTTTGTAACAAGTATGTCTGCATCCTTGGCTTTTTCAATAACCTCACACTGCTCAGAGGCATCATAAATGACAACCTCATCAACAAGCTCCTTCATCCATTCCCATGAAAGGTCACCGGGGTTTTCTTCATATCCGTCAAGAACAACAAGCTTCATAATAAATCATCCTTTTCTCTTGTTTTTTAATCATCAACATTCTATCACATAATGCGGCATTTGTCACCTATAAAATTCATCCAAAGGAAAATAATGCTTGACGATTGTACATATTTAATGTTAGAATACAATTGATTTATTATGTCGGGCAATAAGGCTTTATCGATTTAAGTTGGCGGGAGCCGAACCCGATATGGTTTAATGAGGTCTATTTTCCCCGTAACTGCGTTAAAATTCTCGAAAGACGCAAGTCTTCCATCGAATTTATGCCTTGTTACAGAAAAAATACCCTCTCATTAAACTTTGAA
>JAFUQS010000079.1 GCA_017472225.1 Clostridia bacterium
ACGGTTATTGTATTAAGCTTTTTGCAGCCGTAAAAAGCATTCTTGCCAATCATTTTAATTTTATTCAAGGTGAGGTTTGTGAGTGAAACGCAGCCACGGAAGGCACCGCCATAAATTTTTTCAATGTTGGTTGCATAGTAAACCTTTGAAATCTTCTGGCAGTTTCTGAAGGCTCTGTAGCCGATTGTTACACCTGTGGTGGTCTTCGGAAGGGTAACGGTTTTGAGTGAGGTGCAGTTTCTGAAAGCATCGTCACCGATTGTCAGCTTTCCGCAGGTTGCGGGGAATTCAACTGACTTTAATGAAGTGCAGTTGCGGAAGGCATTTTTTTCAATTTTGATTTTACCTGTGCAGCTTTCAGGGAAAACAATCTTCTGAAGACTCTTGCAATCTTTTAAAGCACCTTCAAAAATCCATATGCTTCTTGCAGCCTTGGTGAAGATTATTGTTTTCAGAGCTATACAATCATAAAATGCCACTCCGTCGAAAGCGATTGAGCTATTTTTATCCCCGGTAAAAACAATTTTTGTGAGCTTTTTGCATCCGCCGAAGCTTTCCAGGAACTTAACCGGAACTGTAACTGATGTAAAACCGGTATTACCAAATGCACCGTTGCCAACTGAACCTTCGACCTTTGAAAAATCAAAGCTTTTAAGTGAGGTACAGCCATAGAAAGCATTGGTTGCAACATCTTTTACCTTGCCTTTAAGCACAACGGCTTCAAGCTTTTTGCAATCGGCAAATCCGCCAAGAGTGTCAACATCTCCGAGGAAGGTGATTTTTTTCAGGCTTTCCATTCCATAGAAGGTTGTCATTTCGCCTCCGTCTGTTAATCCGTCATTCGGAAAGACTTTAACAGAAGCAGGGATGGTTAATTCCTCCAATCCGTCAAGAACTGAGAAGAAGTAACTTCCTATATCGGTAATTGTATCGGGAATTGTGACCTTTTTAACGCTGTAATTCTTGTTTTTCCAATAATCGTCAGAAATAAAAACATTTATTGCTGTCTGAATTTTTGTAACCTTGATACCATCAATTTCCGATACGATATTGATTTCCTCAGCAGTTTCCGAGGCTTTTTTTGTGTCAAACCAATCATGTACTTCATAATATTTCTCGCCATCTGAAGTTTCACAAAGACGATATACAACATGATCTACCGTTTTTGTGTCTTTAACATCAACACAAACCTGTTCGTCGCTCAAGAGAAAACCTGCATTCGCACTGAAGGCACAAATCATGGTGAGAATCGCCAAAGAAAATAAAAGTGATATTTTTTTCAACATATTAAACAACTCCTTTGCTGAAAATGTTTAGTTTCAAAATGCTGCCTTGCAATTTCATTATATTTGTTGTGTGACTTATATGCAATACGATATAATATTATTTAATAAATTATTTATTCAGTTGTGATTTTAATATTATGTAGTTTTTTATGCCACATTTTTAACACCTCCGCATCAATACTTCCGATTTTTTATTACGGTTTTTAACCGTCACTATATAGGTTGCTGTATAAACAAAAAGTAACACATATTTTTTTATATTTAATTTTTCTTAATAACATCTCCATAATTCAGCGTATTTTAAGTGGAAAAGCTTTGTAAAATGATGTATACATATAAACGGCAGAAAGCAGAAAATGCTTACAAAAAAAGATAAAAAAATATTATATATCAAGCCTGTTTCCTTAAATGTCTTTTCTAAAAAAACATCTTCCACTTTTTCACTTTTTATGCTATAATGTTATGAATTATTTATAAAAGGATGTTTTGAATTGAAAAGCTTCACCATAGAAAAAAACGATGCCAACCAAAGGCTCGATAAATATCTGACAAAATCCTTTCCGAATTTGCCAAAAACACTGATGTATAAGTATATCCGCATCAAGCGTATTAAGGTAAACGGCAAAAGGGCGGAAATTTCAACAAGGCTCAATATCGGTGACATTGTTGATTTATACATAAACGATGAATTTTTTGCAAAAAAAGAAACAGTGTATGATTTCATGAGTGCATCAAAAAATATTGATGTGGTATATGAAGACTCAAATGTGCTTCTTCTCAATAAAAAGGTCGGTCTTCTTTGCCACCCCGACGACAGGGAATATGTGGATACACTCATCGGCAGAGTGAAAAGATATCTTTATGAAAAAGGTGAATGGCAGCCTGAGGGTGAAAGCTCCTTTACCCCTGCTCTTGTCAATCGTATTGACAGGAACACAAGCGGAATTGTAATCTGCGCAAAAACTGCCGAGGCACTTCGGATTCTGAATCAGAAAATGAAGGACAGAGAGCTTCATAAAATGTACCTTTGCATTGTTCACGGTAAGCTTAAGAAGGAGTCTGATACCCTTGAGGGATACCTTGTGAAGGATGAAAAGAAGAACAAGGTTTTTGTTTCTAAAAAGCCGATTGAAGGCGGAAAAACCATCCGTACCAAATATAAGGTTCTCGGATATAAAAACGAAATGAGTCTTCTTGAGGTTGATCTTCTCACAGGGCGTACCCATCAAATCAGGGCACATCTTGCCTCAATCGGTCACCCGCTTTTAGGTGACGGAAAATACGGCACAAATGCCCTCAACAAAAAGACGGGATATAAAAAGCAATGCCTTTGTTCTTATAAATTGCAGTTTGATTTCACCACCGATGCAGGTGAGCTCAGTTATCTCAACGGCAAAGTATTCACAATTGACAATGTGTGGTTCAAAGAAGAATTCATAAACGGAGTATTATAAGCTTCCGTCCGGCTCAGATTAAAGCAGAAGCCAAGTTCAGATTAAGGAGTATATTATGAGTGATTTTGAAAAAATGAAAAAACGAAGTGAGGAGCTTTGTGAAATTATAAATTATCATAACAAAAGATATTACGAAATGGACGAGCCTGAAATTGAAGACTTCGAATATGACCGTCTTCTTCATGAGCTTATTGACATTGAAGAAAAGTACCCTCAGCTTCTGACGGCAGATTCCCCCACCCACCGTGTCGGAGGAAAGGCTGACGGAATGTTCTCTCCCGTTGAGCACACTGTACCAATGGAAAGCTTGCAGGATGCATTTTCCTATGATGATGTTTATGCCTTTGACAAAAGAGTGAAGGAAGCTGTGGGAAATGTAAAATATATTGTTGAGCCTAAAATTGACGGTCTTTCCGTGTCACTTGAATACGAAAACGGAATCCTTGTCAGAGGCTCAACCCGTGGCGACGGCAGAACAGGTGAAGATGTTACGGCAAACATCAGAACTATCCGTTCAATTCCTTTAAAGATTGATACTCCCCTACCCTTACTTGAAGTAAGAGGCGAGGTTTATATGCCCCGTGAGGTTTTTTTGAAGCTTGTTGAAGAACAGGAGCTAAACGGTGAAAAGGTATTCAAAAACCCCCGTAATGCTGCCGCAGGCTCCTTAAGACAGAAAAATCCGAAGATAACAAGTAAGCGTAACCTTGATATATTCCTTTTCAATATTCAGCAAATTGAAGGAAAAGAGCTTAACGGACACAAGCAATCCCTTGATTATATCAAAAGCTTAGGTCTTCACACTGTTCCTTTTTACAAGGAATGTGCAGACATTGAAGATGTTATCAGAGAAATCAACAATATCGGTGAAAAAAGAGGCTCATTGCCTTTTGACATTGACGGCGCAGTAATCAAGGTTGATGACTTCAAAAAAAGAACCGAAATGGGCTCAACGGCTAAATTTCCGAAGTGGGCTCTTGCTTTTAAGTATCCCCCCGAGGAAAAGGAAACAACTCTTTTAGACATAGAAATCAACGTAGGCAGAACGGGTGTTCTCACTCCTACAGGTATTTTTGAGCCTACACTTCTTGCAGGTACCACTGTTTCGAGAGCTACCCTTCACAATCAGGATTTCATTGACGAAAAAGGCATTTGCATCGGTGACAGAGTTATCATCAGAAAAGCAGGCGATATTATTCCCGAGGTGCTCAGTGTTGTTTCTCACGGTGAAAATGCTGTTCCCTACCGAATTCCCGATATCTGTCCCTCCTGCGGCGGAAGGGTTGTGAGAGAAGAAGGAGAGGCAGCACTTCGCTGCTGCAATCCTGACTGTCCCTGCCAGCTTTTGAGAAATCTTATCCATTTCTGTTCAAGAGATGCTATGGACATTGAGGGTCTCGGCACAGCGGTGCTTGACGCTTTGATTAAAGAAGGTCTTATCAGAAATGCCGCAGATATTTATCTTTTAAAGGTTGAAGACATTGCAAAAATCGAACGCATGGGTGAAAAAAGCGGTGAAAATCTTGTTAACGCTGCCCTTAAAAGCAAAGAAAATGACCTTAGTAAATTGATTTTTGCTTTGGGTATCCGCCACATCGGGCAGAAAGCCGGCAAGCTTCTTTCAGACCATTTCGGCTCTATGGATAAGCTCATGGATGCCACTGTGGAAGAAATTGCTGAAATAGACGGTTTCGGACTTATTATGGCTCAGAGCGTTGTGGAATTTTTCTCACACAAAGAAAGCCGTGAGCTTATTGAACGGCTCAGGGCTTCAGGAGTGAATATGGAAAGCAAAAAAGAGGTCATGGGTAACCTTTTTGAAGGCAAAACCTTTGTTCTCACGGGCACACTTCCCACAATGACACGAAGCGAAGCGACAAAGATTATTGAGTCCTTCGGTGGTAAGGCTTCCTCAAGCGTATCCAAAAAAACCGACTATGTTCTTGCAGGTGAAGATGCAGGAAGTAAGCTCAAAAAGGCTAATGACCTTGGTGTTACGGTTATCAGCGAGGAAGATTTTAAGCGTATGATAAAATAACACACAGCAAACGGATTGCTGAAAAGACAAATCCACTGTGAACACCGAAAATATAATATTTTAATATGTAAAAACCATTGCAGAAGCTGAAGTGCTTTTACAATGGTTTTTTTATGGTTATTTATTTTTTTAACTGTTCAATAATTTTCGTCTTCTGCAATTATTTCTTTGCTGTTTTAATAAGGTTCAGAATGAAACAGCAAATCAGAAAATCATGCCGGGAAGTACCTTTGTGATGTAAGTAAAGAGAACCCATATGATTTCTTTCACAAAGTTTATAACATTCTGAGGTAATGTTAAGAAATGATCTGTGGGAAGAACATCATAATCCTCAACAGGAGCTTCTCTTTCCGTTTTCTTGATTGCATAAGAATCAATGAGAGTGGTTTCCTTTGTTTCATCGTCAACGATGTATGCATTGTAAACAAAGTGCTCATCATCAAGCTCTACTGTTGCAAATACGCCGCCTTCCTTTGTATCTCTTGCAATTGCAGCGCAATCAAGAATGGGAGACATAGCATCTTCATTCACACTGTAACGCTTTGTACCTGTGGTTGAAGGAAGAATATGAGTTGCACCGGCGGGATTTACGGCAAAGGTTGTTTCCTTTCCGTTCCACACCTCTGTTACGGTTTCCGTTTCAACCACTGCATCGTTCTTAACAGTTTCTGTTCTGAAATACATATGATCGTGACCGGCAAAAACAATGTCAATTCCGAGCTCATCAATTACAGGAAGGAGCATATCTCTCATAATGAGAGTATCAGGCTTATTGATGTTCTTGCCTGCGGAATAAACAGCACGGTGCATGAGAATGATTTTCCACTGAGCATCGGATGCATTCATGTCATTTTTGAGCCAATTTATCTGAGCTGTTGACATGGGATACATATCATTTGAGTTGAGAACTGCAAAGTGAGCATCGCCCCAATCAAATGAATAATAACAGCCTGTGATTGTTGCACTGTTTTCAGCAGCGCCGATATTAAACATATTATTGAATTTGAACCACTGCAGATTACCTTCATGGTTACCTGCAACAGGAATAAGAGTTGTGTTCATGTTTGAGAAAGCAAAGTTTCTGAAATAGCTGTCCCATTCTTCGTTTGTGCAATCGTTAACAAAGTCACCAAGGTTAACAACAAATTCGTGGTCAGGCAGCTGAGCCACAGCCTTTTCCATAACAGCAGCAGCCATTTGGAAATTTTCTTCGTTACTTGCCTGAACATCGGAAATAACAATAAATGAAGCTGCATCTTCCTCGCTGTCTGAGGTTGTGAAGTAGCCGATATCACTCCATGTTCCGCTTTCACTGTCGCCTACTCTGTAGGCATATTTTGTGCCGGGTGTAAGTCCGTCAACCTCAGCCTTATGAGCATACTTGTCCATTGCTTCATAGCTGTTGCCTTCAATAATTGTGGCAGCAGTAAGGTCTTCACCAACCGGTGCTACCTGCAGAGATGTACCTGATTCATCTTCAGTGTACCAGCAGAAGCCTCTTGCTGTGTCTGAGCTGCCGTTGATTGTGACGCTGACTCTTGAAACCTCGGACACTGCAAAAGCAGTGACTGAAAGAGTGAATGTCATCAAAAGAACAAGCATGAGTGAGACTAATTTTTTTGCATTTCTTTTCATATGTATCTTCCTTTCATATAAAAGCAGTTAATACTGCAACCTTTACTTAAGTAAGCACACCGCATGAGCAGCGATTCCGAGTCCTTCACCTGTAAAGCCGAGACCTTCCTCGGTTGTGGCTTTTACGCTTACGGCATCAATCGGAACATCAGCATAAACAGAAATCCTTGCCCTCATTTCATCAATGTAGGGGCGGAGCTTAGGCGCCTGAGCAAGAACCGTGGCATCAATATTTTCAATTTCAAAGCCGTTTTTTCTCACATGAGAGCAGACCTCTTTCAAAAGAACAAGGCTGTCAGCACCCTTGTATTTCGGGTCAGTATCGGGAAAAAGCTTTCCGATATCGCCCAATGCGGCTGCGCCGAGAAGTGCATCCGAAATTGCATGAAGAAGCACATCGGCATCTGAGTGACCTAAAAGTCCTTTTTCGTATGGTATTTCCACACCGCCGATAATAAGCGGTCGGTTTTCCGAAAGCTTATGCACATCATAACCATGTCCTATTCGCATTCGTTCAGCTCCTTTACAGCTTGTGTAAATTCTTCGTATGTGACGAAGGTGTTAAGTATTTTTATCATTGACCCTGAGGACATTCTTTCGGGAAGGTCAAGCCTTCTGAGAAGCTTTTTTCTTTTTTCCTTACTGTTTTCCCTGCCTGAAAGTCCCCATTCATATAAATCTATGTTTGTTATAAGGCGTCTTCCGCTTACGCTTTCATCCTTTTCGCAGAAAACTCCTGCTTTTTTGAAGGCTTCAAGAAGAATTCCTTCTTCCATGCCCTCAACTCCTAATTTCCCTTCTTTTGAAGCTTCGGCTTTTCTTTTTTCTTTACCGTAAATATCAGGAATATACACATGAGTAATTCTGTCCGCAGGAATTGTGGAGCTGAGGAATTTTCTTATAAGAAAGCCTGCAGAATCACTATCCGTTAAAACAATTATCCCTTTTTCCTTTGCAAGGCGACGAAGAAGCCTCTGCTTTTCCTTATCCTTGAAGATACCGAAGCCGTCGGTTTTGATAATAAGTCCGTCAACTACATTAGTCAGCTTTACAATATCATATTTACCCTCAACAATTACGGGTCTGTCTAATTTAATCATACCTTTTCACCGTTTGAAAGAAGAAAAAGCTTCACCATAAGCTGCACGAGAACAAGAGCTGCATTATCCCTTCCGCTTTTGAGCTGCTTATCAGCTTTTGAAAGCTCATCAAGGCATTTTCTCACAGTTGCAAGGTCCATGCTTTTTGAATCCCTTGCCGCATTGGTAAGGCGGAAGGCAGTGTTTCTGTAATTAAAATCAGAAGCGAGAGAATCAGCATTTTTACCGGAAATGAGTGAGACCCTGGCTCTGTAAATATCAACATATGAGCTGATGATGGTTCCAAGGATATATTCCGGCTCAGTTTTCTGCCTGAAAAGGGAGGCAAGAACATCATAAGCCCTGTCAAAATCCTTGCTCATCAATGCCTTTGTCAGGGCGTAAATTTTGGCATCATCGGTTTTAACAGCAACTGCATCGATATGAGCCTTGGTAATCTCGCCCTGCTTTGCATAATGACAAATTTTACCGAGCTCATTGATGAGAACATTGAAATCATCGCCGCAAACAGACACAAGATATTTTGCATTCTGAACGGAGAGCTCACATTTCTGCTTTGCCGCAGAAGAAATCAGCGGCTTCAGAAGGTCATTGCCCGTTCTTTTATTAAGAGTACAGACAGCACCGAACTTTTTGAAAAGGTCAACGGCTTTTTTTGCCTTTGAAAGCGAAAAATCAGCAGATTTCTGATGAAAAATCATAACTGTGAAATCAGGCAAATCAGAAAAGAAATCAAGCATCATGCCGTAATCCTTTTCGTTAAGTGAGTCAAACCTGAAATCTTCAACAATAACACATCGCTTGTCGCTCATCATCGGCATAAGCTCAGAAGCATCAAAAACATCCCTCAGAGAAAGTCCCTTGCCCTCAAACTTCTGAAGATTGAAGCTTTCAAAGGCTTCATCAACCACCTTTGAAGAAATAAGGTCGGTATAATGCTTTTTAAGGTAGTCTTCATCGCCGACTATGAGATAAGCGGAAAGAAAGTTGCCGCTTTTTATGTGGGCTTTCAGTCCCTTTTCATCAAATTCAGCCAATGTGTTCAACCTCCGAAGCTGTATTCTCCGTTTTCGTTCACAACAACCGTTAAATCTGCCGTCTCTTCGGAGTAATATGCATATTCTTCCGGTATTCCTTCCTCATTCGGAAAGAGTACCCCATACTTATTCAGTATTATATCACAACTGTTATGTGATTGTAAATAATCTTTTTGAAAAATTCCTGCAGATATTCCATTTCCGCACACTGATATGTAATCTTCTGCGTTTTCTATTCTGACCTGACCGAAAAGAACAACAGCTTCGCCCGTATCATCAATTACATAATCAATATCATACCCGGCACAAATGTATCCGGCTTCGTGAATTTCCTTTTCATCACGGCAAACCACGGCATCAAGTGACACTCCGAGCCTTTCAACGGTATCTGCCAGAGCTGATTCAAAGTAATAATCCGTACCAACACCCGCAAGAACTCCCCTGCCGTTCATTGATATGATATATGCAGAAGCATTTTCGCTCAGAACAGGTGTAATTTTATATTGCCCCAAAGAAGTGCTCAACTGATTGAACATGGCAAAAATAAAGGCAATTATAACTGCCGAAAAGGATATTTTTGAAAGCACAAGCCGCTTTTTTATAAGCATAAAAAGTGAAAATATTATCAAGAAAGCAAAAATCATCCAGATTATTATGTGCCGTGAATTTACGGACAGATATGCACCCGAAAGCCCCGCAGAAAATTCAACAACACCGATTGTGTAATCTGCCGTCAGCTTTACAATAAGCTTCAGCACGGTGGAAACTGCCGGAACGAAGGACAACGCAACATATATGCCGGAAAGCACCATGAGCGGTGTTGCCGACGGCAACAAAAGCAGATTGGTAAACGGTGAGACAAGAGATATGCCGCCGAAAGCCATAACCGTTATCGGAAAGGTGAAAAGTGTCACACTTAAGCTTATGCAAAGACTTGAAGCAACTGCCGAAAAGAGCTTTTTCATCGGCTCGGTAGGAATCTTATGAAGAAGTCTTCCTTCTATATATTCAATAACAGGAAAAGCAAGAATATAAATCGAAGCGACAGACATGAAGGAAAGCTGAAAGCCGACATTTATTGCAGTATAGCTGTTGAAGCACAAAAGAACTATTGAAGCAAAGCCGAGAGAATTGATGCCGTCACTTTTCCGTCCGATAAGCTTGCCGGTTAAATGCAGCAGTACCATCACACCCGCCCTCATTACCGAAGCACTGAAGCAAGAAAGAAACATCACAAACAAAACTACACTTGAAAGAAGGACACTTTTTATCAGCTTATGCTTTTTGAATTTATCAAGTAAAAAGCTGAAAAACAGAACCCACACGGAAAGATGCATTCCCGAAACAGCCATGATGTGTGCCGCACCCGAAAGCCTGAATTTGGCATAGGTATCATTATCGGTATAGCTTTTATCCCCTGTTAAAATTGCAATGATGACACCTGCCGTTTTATTATCAAAGCTGTGGCTTACGGTATCGATAAGATAACCCCGTACAAGTGATACATAATAAGACACAGGACGGTACAACGGTTTTTGCACCGAAAGATTTTTTATATTGCTGCCTCCCGTATAGATACCTGTTGAGCTGTAATATTTATGTACATCAGCACTCGCCTGACCGATTTTATAAACAGTTGCATTAAAGCTGATTTTGTCACCCGTTTTCATGCTCTCTGCATCAAGTGCATCCCTTGATTCCGAAAAGGAAAGGCGGATTTTTCCGTACGCTTTCTTGCCGGAAATCCTTTTCAGCCTTGCAACGGCATACCAACGTCCGTTTTCATGAATGAACTCAGGTTCTTCACTTATAACCGCCTCAACCGACACATTCTCACCACATAAATGCAATGTGGACAAGCGTTGGTATTCTGTGTTAATAAACAAAAAGCAGGCGAACCCTGCACCGATGAATAACATAGCACAAGGCAAAGCCTGCTTTGATTTTAAGAACAGTGACACTAAAAGACCGATAGCTGACAAAATTAAAATACACAAGGACAAAAATGTGCTTTCAAAGTGAATTAAGACAAGCATGAAAAGAAGTGCACAAAAACCAATTAAAGCTAACGGTCTTTTCATCGCCATCACCTGTTACTAAAAATTATAATCAATCGTGAAAAAACAAGGGAAGCTCTTCAAGAAAAATAATATCCTCCCTTTTGGCAGCGTCGCCCTCTGCAAGAATTGCAGCCTGACCCACAACATCAGCATCAAATTGCTCAACAAGCTTGTTAACTGCATTGAGAGATTCGCCCGTGCTGATAACATCATCAACAATGAGAACCTTTTTACCTCTGAGCTGTTCACCCTCAAGGGAATCAAGATAAACAGTCTGGACCTTATCGGTTGTGATTGAGCGCACATCAACATGAACGGGCTCCTTCATATAAAGCTTGGGACCCTTGCGGCAAACAAAATAGGGCTTGCCGCTTTGCCTTGACATTTCATAGGCAAGAGGAATGGATTTTGCTTCGGGTGTTACAATGAAATCAAAATCGGGACATTTCTTTATAAGCTCAGTCGCTGATGCAATGGTGATTTCAACATCACCGAAAATTATGAAGGCTGCAATATCAAGCTTATCGTTAACCTTGCAGATTGTGAGCTCTCTTTCAAGACCTGCAATTGTCATTTTATGTGTTGCCATTACTTTTTCTCCTTTATGTTCGGATAATTATTATTTAACAAGACCCTCGGAAAGCTTTTTGCCTCCGAGAATGTGGAAATGAAGATGCTTTACTGTCTGACCTCCGTCTTCACCACAGTTATTGATAATACGGTAGCCGTTTTCGAGGCCGAGTTCTTTTGCAACCTTTGCAATAACCTCAAAAATGTGTGCAACAACTGCACTGTTATCCTCATTTATTTCTGCGGCACAGGAAATGTGCTGCTTGGGAATAACGATAACATGAACAGGGGTCTGAGGTGCAATGTCATGAAAAGCGAGCACTGTTTCATCCTCATAAACCTTCCTTGAAGGAATTTCACCTGCAATAATTTTACAAAAAAGACAATCCATTATTGTTTCCTCCTTATATATCTGTGTTATTTTCTTCGTTTTCTGATGATTCTTCCGTGGCAGTTTCCATCGGGGCAATATCTTCTTTTTCTGCCGGAACTCCGTAATTTTCAATACCTGCATTCGCATACGGATTCGGCATTTCACTGTCGGGCACTCCGTTATATGTGACGGGCTTGTATTCATCGGGAAGACCCTTTTTCTTTGCCTTTTTCTTTTTGACGAAAGCAATTATGGCACCCACAATCGCACCGACAATGGCACCGATTACCGGAGCAGAAGCAACAGAAAATGTGTCATCATAAGCTTCACCGTTGATTTTGAGGGTTGCAAGGATTTCTTGCAGCCTTTCCTCTGAGCCTTCTTCATAGGCATAGCAGTAAATCGTGATGGTTTTTTCCTTGGTGGAGAACAGATAAATCGTAACATCACAATTATATTCATCAACAGCCATTACCCCTGTAATTCTCATACCCTTAAAGCCGAATCTTTCGCATTTTTCAGCCTTCGTATCTGCAATCTGACCATCCGTGCCTGCACTGAATATTGAGGTATACATTGTCAATTCAAGGCTTGAGGGATTGCTGAAGGATACTTTGTCAGTGTTGTCATCAATAAAGTATCCGATACTTGTGAGTGGTGCGCTGTCAGATACCCAAAGCTCATCCATGGAATCCACACCGGCATCAGAGCTGAAATAACCTGCGGGAATTTCAAAGGTGAGAAGTCCGTCTTCTGCACTGATTGTTTTCGGTTCCTTGGTAACACTTTGAGAATTTACGGCAAGAGAATCGCCGTAATTATAGGCTTCGCCCTCAATTTTAACCGTTTTCATAATATCGGTGACATATTTTTCATATCCTTCATCGTAAGCATAAAAGTCGAGCCAATATACATATGAATCGGTAGAAAAGGCATAGGCAATATACTTTAAAGAGCTGCCATTATATTTACCGCTTATATCTGCTCTTACACCCTCAAAGCCGTTAACGGTAACCTGCTCGGCAGTATATTCTGCATTTTCGATTTCTGCCCAATCAGCCTGTCCCTCTGCGTAAGAGTCAAGCTCATCGGCAGTGTAATCGGTAAAGCAGTGCCCATCGGTATTCTCTTGAATGAGAAGGTTGAACTCAAATTTATAATCCTTATCGCTGAAGGAGGCATTGTATCCGTTCTCCTTTGCCCATTCAGCATCCTCATTAAGCTCAGAGGGAACAGAGAACGACAAGCCTTTTTCACTGAAATCTGCCGCAGAGACAGAAAAAGCAGTGATTGACATAAGCATTAAAAGTGATAATAAGACAGTGATTATTTTCTTCATATTTTCCTCTCCTTCTTTTTAATATAATTCCCCCACCCCCGGAAAACGAGGGTGACATTCTGTTATTTAAGCATTGCTGAAAGGATTTCCGCAGCCTTTCCGATAGCACCGGGAAGAGCGGCAACATCCTTTGCGCCCGCCATTGCGCTGTCGGGCTTACCACCGCCGGAGCCGCCCGCAAGCTTTGCAACCTCTCTTGCAAGGTTACCCGCATGAGCACCGAGCGACACGGCCTGCTTTCCGCAGCAGGTACAGATGTTACCTGTGCCCTTAGCCTTCTGAATACCGCCGATAACACCGACATAATTGTCGCCCTTGCTCTTGACAAGGTCACACATCTGACGAAGCTCATCAACCGTTGTGTCATCAAGCATTGCAGTAACAAGCATTATTCCGCCGACTTCAACAGCATTTGAAAGCATTGATTCTGTTTTGATGTTGGCAAGAACACCGGAAAGCTTTTCGATTTCCTTATCCCTGGCTTTCAATTCAGCCATAACCGACTGAGCCTTTGCTGCAATGTCATTTGCATTTGCAACCTTCATTGCGGCTGCAGTGTCATTTATAAGGTCAAGCTTTGAATCGATATAATTCATCACATTGAGGCCTGTCACACCGACAATTCTTCTTACACCCGCTGCAACAGAAGACTCTGAAACAACCTTGAAAAGACCAATATTGCCTGTAGATTCCACATGAGTACCGCCGCAAAGCTCTGTTGAGAAGTCACCGGCTTTAACAACTCTTACAACATCGCCGTATTTTTCACCGAACAATGCCATTGCGCCCATCTTTTTGGCTTCCTCAATGGGCATTTCCTTTGTCAGAACAGAAGCTGCTTTGAGAATTTCTTCATTCACAAGTGCTTCAACTCTTCTGAGCTCTTCATTTGTAAGAGCTGCAAAATGAGTGAAGTCAAAACGAACCTCATTGGCATCAACGAGCTGACCGGCCTGCTCAACATGGGTGCCGAGAACCTCCCTCAGAGCTGCCTGAAGAAGATGTGCTGCAGTATGATTGCGCATGGTGGCGTGTCTCTTTTTCTCATCGTAAACAGCGACCGCCTCATCGCCTACCTTTATTCCGTCACCTGTGAGAGTACCGTGATGAAGAACCACACCGTCTGGGTCCTTGGTGGTATTTGTGACCTCAAAGATGCTCTCACCGATTGTGATAACACCTGTGTCACCTACCTGACCGCCGCTTTCGGCATAAAATGAGGTTTTATCAAGAACTATGATTGCAGCTTCACCGCCTTCAACAAAGTCCTTTCTTTCGCCGTCGGATACAAGAGCAGCAATTCTGCCCTCAGCATTGTTCTGTGTATATCCCACAAATTCAGTTTTTGCAACATCCTTGAAGGATACACCCGAATTTCTCCAGTCAGTTTCTGCTCCGTCACGCTTAACGCTCTTTGCCTTCATTCTTGCTTCTTCAACAAGCACTCTGAACTTTTCTTCATCAACGGTCATATTCTTTTCGGAAGCAATTTCCTTTGTAAGGTCAATGGGGAAGCCGTAGGTATCCTGAAGCTTGAAGGCATCTTCACCTGAAAGAACACCGTTTTCGCTTTTTGCCATCATTTCATTGAGAAGTCCGAGACCTGAGTCGATTGTCTTATAGAAGCTGTCCTCTTCCATTGAAATGACCTTTTTGATATAATCCTGTTTTTCAACAAGGTTGGGATATGCATTTGCATTTTCCTTGATTACGGTGTCACAAACCTCGCTGAGGAAGGGTCTGTCGATACCGATAAGTCTTCCGTGTCTTGCTGCACGGCGGAGAAGTCTTCTGAGAACATAGCCTCTGCCGCTGTTGGAGGGAATTACACCGTCACCTACCATAAAGGTTGTGCTTCTGATATGGTCAGTGATAACACGAAGCGAAATGTCCTTATTCACATCATCGTGATAATTGATTCCTGCGATTCTGATGATATGCTTCATAATATTCTGCACGGTGTCAACCTCGAAAAGGTTATCAACATCCTGCATAACACAAGCAAGTCTTTCAAGTCCCATACCTGTGTCAATATTAGGGTGAGCAAGGCGGGTATAGTTATTGTTGCCGTCATTTTCAAACTGTGTGAAAACAAGATTCCATACCTCGATAAATCTGTCACATTCGCAGCCTACCTTACAATCGGGGCTGCCGCAGCCTTTTGACGGGCCTCTGTCAAAATAGATTTCTGAGCAAGGGCCGCAGGGACCTGCACCATGCTCCCAGAAGTTGTCCTCCTTGCCGAAGCGCACCATATGTGACGGGTCAACACCAACCTCCTTTGTCCAGATATCAAAAGCTTCGTCATCGTCGAGATAAACACTGACATAAAGAAGCTCCTCAGGAATTTCAAGAACCTTTGTAAAGAATTCCCAAGCCCAGGCAGTGGCTTCTCTTTTAAAATAATCACCGAAGGAGAAATTGCCGAGCATTTCAAAATATGTGCCGTGTCGTGCAGTTTTGCCTACATTTTCAATATCCGGTGTACGGATACATTTCTGGCAGGTTGTAACTCTCTTACTCGGAGGAGTAACCTCACCTGTGAAATACTTTTTCATGGGAGTCATACCTGCATTGATAAGCAGAATACTCTTATCTCCCTGAGGAACAAGTGAGAAGCTCGGAAGCCTCAGATGCTCCTTTGATTCAAAAAATGCGAGATACTTTTCTCTGATTTCATTAAGTCCCATCCACTTCATAGTTTTACCGTGTCCTTTCTTCATTTGCAAAAAAATAAAGTGCCACACACATTTCGGGGTGAAATAATCCACGGTACCACCCGAATTGTGCATAAAGCACCACTCTCAGACCTTTAACGCAAGTCATACGGCTTCCCTTTCGGGAGCGACTTTGAAAGCAGCGACCACTCTCTTCTTTTCATAAGCAAGCTTTCAGCCATGGCTTACTCTCTCTGAATGAAATCCGAGGGGTTTCTTTCGTCACAGTCTTTCATAATATTCATAACATGGTTATTTTACTATACGGGACAATGATTTGTCAAGTAAAATGTTATGTATAATTTTATCTTTATAATTTTTTATGGAAATAAATCTTGACACCGATATTTTTTGAAGTTAATATATATAGTGTATACAAAACTTTAAAAAGGTGGTACAAAAAAATGAAGAAAACAACAAAAAAGTTGCTCAGCATACTTCTTTGCGGCGCACTGCTTTTCAGCTCATCGATTTTTGCTTTTGCAGCAGATGAAAATGATTACACAATCGTTTCCTGCTATGACGATGTTGTGTGGGAAGGCGAAAATGCCTGGGGTGCTTACAAGGGCAACCTTCATTCACATTCAACCTACAGCGACGCTGACGTTGACCTTGCAACAATGATCAAGGAATATTACAATCAGGATTACACATTCCTTGCAAATTCCGATCACGGCATCACCGGTGTTGAATGGAACAGAGAACAGCCCAAGCTCGCCCTTTATTCCTATCAGAAGCTTACAGGCAAAACAGTCGCTCACCTCACAGATGAGGAATATGTGGGCATTACAACAGGTACATACCCTCTTTATGACGGCACAATAAGAAACGAAAAAATGGTTTGCGTAACAGGTGCAAACGAGCTTAACAACCTCACCCTCACAAAGAGCCATGTTAACGGCTTCTTCCTTCCCGAAGGTGTAGGCAACGGCTTCGGCGGTACAGAGAACGGATACGAACAGGCAATTGCATTTGTTGAAGAAAACGGCGGCCTTTCACACATCAATCACCCCGGTGACTGGCTTGAAAGCAACAAGAATATTGCTGCGGTAAGCGACCCGGAAAATGTTGAATTTTTCGCTGATATCCTTCTCAGATATGACAGTTGTCTCGGCATTGAGGTTTTCAATGACAGAAACAGCACAACTCCTTACGACCGTATTCTTTGGGATAATCTTCTTATGAAGACACTCCCCTACGGAAAGAATGTTATCGGCTTCAGCAACAATGACGCTCATGACCTTGAAAACATCGACACCTCCTTCAGCGTATTTATGATGGAAGAAAACGATGTTGACCACATCAAGGAAACAATGCAGACAGGTGCATTCTTTGCTGTGACAAGAATTCTCCGTGCAAATGACATCATCGGCCCGAGTGAGGATATTGATGTCCGCAACATGAATCTCCCCTACCCGATGTTTACAAAGGTTGAGGTTGACGGTCATACCATTAACGTTAACACAACAGATGCAGACACAATTCAATGGATTGCAGACGGTAAAATCATTAAAACAGCCGACCTTACAGACGGTACTGCTTCTGTCAACCTTGATGAAATTGACGGAGCTGAGAAATTCACATATGTAAGAGCTGAGCTTTACGGTGAAGGCGGCGTATGCCTTACACAGGCCTTTGCAATTGATGACGGCACAGAGCCTCTCACATATGAAAAATCAGAAGACTTCATGGCTTTTGTTGATGATGTTCTTTTCACTCTCAAGAGCACACGCTTCTGGACAATCATTGTTGAGCTTTACAGAATTATTAAATCAGAGCTTGCATAAAACCAATGAGCTGTAAAAAAACTTGAGTTTTTTACAGCTCATTTTATTTTTAATTCAATATAAAATTTCTCCGGCATAGCCTTTTGTTATGCCGGAGATTTATTTTTATTATTTTTGTTTTAGTTTAAAAATTTGAATTTTTGCAATCTCTTTGCAGTAATTCTTTTGTATATCTCTTTTTCCGCTTGCAATAAACCGTTTTCTTTCTCTATCATTTATTTGGCTTTTCACATTCCTATGAGAACAATTACCGTCTCTTTTTCAGAATGTATCTGTTGCCCTTATTTACGATATTACTGCCAACTGCCTTTAAAACTCGAAGATATCCTGAATATCTTTTCTCCTGTGAGTTCTTACTCCTTAAGGCTTTGAGATACTTTTATTCTGTTTTCTTCATTTCTTATCTGCCTTCCTTTTCTTCGTAAGGCACACAAGAATTGCACAGAAGATCAAGCTCTGTTCTGTGACTATATATTTTGTCGATACCGAAACCGATCTGATAATCATTCAATGTGTGTTATTTTCAACACGGTGGATATAAAAAAGATTTTGTTATTGGTTTTTATAAATTTTTTAATGTTATCAAATGGTACGGTTTACATTAAACAGTACATTGGTAACACCCCTTTCTCTTTATTGCATCTTCATTATATACGAGCCGAGCATAAATGTCAATAGTTTTTAACATATTTAATTTATTTTGTATATATTTACTAAATAATTCTAAAACTAAACGGGCCTTTGCTCTCTTTTTTCGTTTTATGTTACTTTAAAAAAAGGCTTTGATTTTGTGCAGAATAACAAAACAGACAGAAAAGAAGCTGTAAAAAAACTTTGCTTTCTTTACAGCTTCTGATTCTTGTTTACTGAATTATATAAGCTCTCTGCCCATAAGCACACCCATAACGGATGCCATCATAAGACCTCTTGTCCATCCGGAGGAGTCGCCGAGACAATGAAGCCCCTTGACATTGGTATTGAACTTGTCGTCCATTTTAACACGGTTTGAATAGAACTTGAGCTCCGGTGAATAAAGAAGTGTCTCAGTTGAGGCAAATCCGGGTACAACATGGTCCATTGCCTTGATGAAATTGATAATGTTCATCATTGCTCTGTAAGGCATTGCAGCGGTGATGTCACCTGCAACAGCGTCGGGAAGTGTGGGCTTGACATTGGATTGACTTAATTCCTTTTCCCATGTTCTTTTGCCGTCAAGGATATCACCGAAGCGCTGAACAAGGATATGGTTTGCACCGAGCATATTTGTAAGCTCGCCCACCTTTTTAGCATATTCGATAGGCTGATTGAAGGGATAGCTGAAATTGTGAGACACAAGAATTGCAAGGTTTGTGTTGTTGCTCTTGAGATCCTTATAGCTGTGACCGTTAACCACTGCAAGGTCATTGTCATAGTTTTCCTGGCTTACAAAGCCGCCGGGGTTCTGACAGAAGGTACGAACCTTGTTTTTGAAGGGCTGAGGATAACCGATAAGCTTTGATTCATAAAGCACCTCGTTAACCTTTTCAATGATTTCGTTGCGGACCTCAACACGGACACCGATGTCAACAGTACCGGGCTGATGTGCAATATCGTATTCTGCGCAGATTTTTTCAAGCCAATCCGCACCTCTTCTGCCTGTTGCAATAACGGTGCTGTCAGCTTCAATTGTCATTTCGTCACCCTTGCTGTTTTTAAGGTGTACACCCTTACAGGTGCCGTCATTAAGAATGATATCATAACATTCATAGCCGAAAATCATTTCAACGCCGTTTTCAAGAAGGAACTGCTCAATGGCATAATAGATATCCTGCGCTTTTTCCGTTCCCATATGTCTTATAGGACAGTCAACAAGCTTGAGACCTGCCTGAATGGCTCTCATTCGGATTTCCTTGACTTCCTGCGAATTATTGATGCCCTCAATGTGGGTATCTGCACCGAATTCAAGATAAATCTTATCTGCATAGTCGATTGTTTCCTGTGCCTTTTTTTCACCTATAAGCTGAGGAAGGTCACCGCCAACCTCATAGCAAAGTGAAAGCTTTCCGTCAGAAAATGCACCTGCACCGGAAAAGCCTGTGGTGATATGGCAATAAGGCTTACAGTTGACACATTTCTGAGTTTTATCCTTGGGGCAATGTCTTTTTTCAACAGGCTGACCCTTTTCAACAATCATAATGCTTTTCTTTGAGCCCTTTTTGATCATCTCAAGAGCAGTAAAAATACCGGCAGGACCTGCACCGATGATAACTACATCTTTTTTCATATAATCTTCCTCCAGACATAAAAAGAGACCTTTATCACGGAATAGATAAAGATCTCCTTCAAAATATTCCTCTTTAGTTTAACATTTTTATAGAGGCTTGTCAATGGTATTTTTGAATTATCCGATTGTTACCGGATGTTCCGGTGTCCAGACACAGCTTACACCGTAAAATTTATCCATAAATTCATTATAAGCATCTGTGCCGATTTCAAAGGCTCTTGTAATCGTGCCATAGGTTATATAAAGATATCCGTCATTACAAAGATAAACATATATATCTTCTTCGTCCTGATAATACATCGGCTCGAATTGGAGTCTTTCACCTGTTTCACTTGTTCTGACTATTGCATTTTTATCGGAATTTAATTCTATCAGTTTCAAAAACAGTTCATTGAAG
>JAFUQS010000080.1 GCA_017472225.1 Clostridia bacterium
AGAAAAAATGGCAAATGCCGCAACAATGGCAGGTATGGCTTTCGCAAATGCATTCCTTGGCGTTTGTCACTCAATGGCACACAAGCTCGGTGCTTTCCATCACCTTCCTCACGGTGTTGCAAACGCACTTATGATTGAAGAGGTTCTTCGTTTCAATGCAAGTGAAGCTCCTGCAAAGATGGGTACATTCTCCCAGTATGACCATCCGCATACTCTTGCAAGATATGCAGAAATTGCAGATTATCTCGGACTTGGCGGTAAGAATGACAGCGAAAAGCTTGAAAACCTCATTAATGCAATCAACGAGCTTAAAGTAAAGGTTGGCATCAAGGAAACAATCAAGGACTATGGTGTTGATGAAAAGGTATTCCTTGACAATCTTGATGAAATGGTTGAGCAGGCATTCGATGACCAGTGCACAGGTGCAAATCCCCGTTATCCTCTTATGAGCGAAATCAAGCAGATGTATCTCAATGCTTACTACGGCAAGCACTTCGTTGAGAAAAAAATGCCTACAGCTGCCGACATTGACGAAGGCGCAAAGGTTGACGAAGTTAAAGTAACATACCGTAAAGGTAAAAAAGCATAATTAAGGGAGGAAACTGAAATGAAACTTGACAGAGTAATAGCAGTAAGAAATAACAAAACTATCTACCGTGACGGTGACAAGTGCGTTAAGGTTTTTAACGAAGATTATTCAAAGGCGGATGTTCTCAACGAGGCTCTCAATCAGGCTCGTATTGAAGAAACAGGCCTTAACATCCCCAAGGTTCTTGAAGTAACAATGCTCGACGGTAAATGGGCAATTGTTTCAGAATATATCAAGGGCAAAACTCTCCAGCAGCTTATGGACGAGGATGAGGAAAAGAAGAACGAATATATAGAACTTCTTGTTGATATCCAGCTCGGTATTCATTCAAAGGAATGTGCACTTCTCAACAAGCTCAAGGATAAGATGAACAGAAAGATCGGTATCAGCGAGCTTGATGCAACAACACGCTATGACCTTCACACACGTCTTGAAGGTATGCCGAAGCACAAGAAGGTTTGTCACGGCGACCTTAACCCCTCAAACATCATTATCACAGAAGACGGCACACCGTATATCCTTGACTGGGCACACGCTACACAGGGTAACGCTTCAGCGGATGCTGCAAGAACTTATCTTCTTTTCTGGCTTAACGGTGATATTGACGGTGCAAAGACATATCTTGATTTGTTCTGCTCAAAGAGCAACACAGCTAAGCAGTATGTTCAGAAGTGGATGCCGATTGTTGCTGCTTCACAGTCAGTAAAGGGTAATGAGAAAGAAAGAGAATTCCTTCTTTCATGGGTTGATGTTGTAGATTACGAATAAGGAGATTTTAATTATGAAAGTTACAGTATGTATCGGCTCTTCATGTCATATCAAAGGTTCGCGTCAGGTAGTAGAACAGCTTCAGTATCTCATCGCAGAGAATAATCTTGGCGATAAGGTTGAACTTGGCGGCACATTCTGCATGGGTAAATGCCAGCAAGGTGTTTGTGTAACAGTAGACAACGATTTCTTCTCAGTTACTCCTGAAACAGTAGAAGAATTCTTCAATAAGAATGTAAAGGAAAAGGTATAATATGCTGATTCAGGTTTGTGTAGGCAGCTCTTGCCACTTAAAGGGTTCACCCGAAATTGTGGAGCTTCTGCAGAAAGCCGTCAGTGATTATCATCTTGAAGACGAGGTTGCGCTTGCCGGCAGTTTCTGTATCGGCAAATGTATTCAGTGCGGTGCTTGTGTATATCAGTGCCCGTTTGGTGCAATAAGTGACAAGTCATATATATTAAATGTTATCGATATTCTGAAAAAAAGTCAGAATAATGAAAAATATAAGGTTTATGCTGTGGTTGCTCCTTCAATTTCAAGCCAGTTTACTTATGCGAAGCTCGGTCAGGTGATTACAGGATTAAAGGAACTCGGATTCTTCACTGTTGTTGAAGCAGCGCTCGGTGCAGATATGGTAGCGATGAGCGAAGCAAAAGAACTCAGCGAAAAAGAATTTTTGACAAGTTCATGCTGTCCTGCTTTTGTACAGTATATCAAGTCAGCTTTTCCTGCTCTTGTGCCTTATGTGTCACATAAC
>JAFUQS010000081.1 GCA_017472225.1 Clostridia bacterium
CACCGTGGATAAAGAAAAAAGAAATTTTCTTATCGGTATTTTCAGATTGCTCCGTTGTGCCATACCACGGCTCGGTTGCCGAACAGCTCTAATTAAAACAACGCTCAATAAAATGAGCCGCTCGGTTTAATTTGTTCCGTAAGGTTTACTATTGTCTAATTTATTTGTGTGCCTTTCCACTGCTTGTAGTCCGACAGTCGCTCCCGCTACAATCTGCTTTCTGAAAGAGAATTCCTTTTTACGTTGTTTTTCTGATTTTTTGATGATTGTTTATTTTTTACAGTCTCCTTATTGTTTTATCTTTTTCCTGACTACTGACTACTGACTACTGTCTACTGACCCTGACCGCTGACTACTCCACTCGTCCAAGCGGCATGAGCGTACGGAGTTAAAGATAAAGCTTCTTTAGTGAGTTTTCTTTGTCGTTTTTATATATGGTATCATACGCCATACCTGTCGGGTCTTCAAGAATTTCCCATAAATTTCTGTCGGTGGGGTAGATGTAGGAAGTATATTCCTCATCGTCGATAACTCCGTGGTAGACAGGGTCATCCTTGCTTGTGGGCCAATAATAATTTTTTCCTTGTGTAAGACCATATGCTTTGTCATCGGTTGGGCCTGTATATTTAACAACAGACCATTCTTCTTTTATGTTCATTCTTTTAATTTCGCTTTTGAATTTTCTTAACAGCTCCGCAGCCTCGGGGTTGCCGCTGAAACGCTCTGCAACCTTATCGAGCTCTTTAAAATAATCATCGTAGCTATTGTAACCATAGGGATCAATGCCGATATATTCATCAATTTCCCACAAAAGCTTTGAGGGATAATCGAAAACCTCCAAGCCGTTTTTTCTGCAAAACGGAAGAAGATTGTATTTTTCATGCTGAGTCGGAATATATGCCACAGGATATCACTTCCTTTATATAGCTTCAGGTAAACTATAGCATATTCACAGTACAAAAAAAGGGACTTATGCAAGTCCCTTTTTTATTATCAGGTAAGCAGCTTTTGTTCTTCCGTCAGCTTATAAACCTCGCTTTCAATCATTGCAGTCACCTCGTCAACATCAAAAACAAGTCCCTTTGACAAAAGGAATGAAACAACATATTCCTTTTTCTTCTGTCCTGTTTTGCTGCCGTAAAGCTGTTCTGCGGCTTTGACTGCAACACTGACCCACATTTTCAGCTTTTCATATTTTTCAATTGAAAGCTTTTCTTTAAGCACGGGAATAAGAAATGTGGTGATTAGTGCAGAAACAAGTGCTATTACAAGCTCAATTATAAATGTAAAATCAAACTGTGTGTTCATAAAATCCTCCTTTTCAGTTGAATTATCCGGCAAGAGAGCCTTGCTCAAGATCATTGATTCTGTGGTTTATTACCTTGATTTTTTCTTCATGAAGCTGAATTTTTTCCTCCAGCTCATATGTGCGTTCAACAAGGTTGTTGTGCTTTTCGACTCTTTTTTCAAGCTGTTCAATTCTGTAATTTGTCAGCTTTCCCGAGGTCAGAATTCCTCCGAAGGTGCCGCCGAGAGTTCCGAAAAGGCTTATAAGGGCGATAAGTACCGTTTCACTCATGCTGTCACCTCACAGCTTTTCGCAATAATCAAGGCAGACCCATCCGGAAGGGCTTTTACCCCAATTGCCGCATATCTCCGACACGGTGAAAACAACGCCCCTGACATAGCCGTCAGCCTTTTTGCCTGTGAGCTCCCTGATTTGTTTTCGTGCTGAGTAGGTGAGGGAATAAAACTTCTTCTTGCCGTATTCTATGCCGGGACCCTTGCGAACGTGCAAAACATCGGCTGAGGAAACCTTGTAGGTTCCTGTTTTATATTTTTCTTCGGGAAGATTTGTGAAGGTTAGGCCTTTTGAATTCAGAATTTTAGTGAAGGCGGGATCAATGAAGAAAAGCTTTTCCGGCTTATATGCTCCTTTGGTGGGATTCAGCACCCACTTGCCGTTTGAATTCTTCACCCAGCCGTTACCACGGATTTTTCCTTTTCCGCCGCTTATGTGAAGGTGATTTCCCGTTGCTCCGTCTTTGCCCTCACGGCAGATAAGCTCACCTCTTTTGAATTTCTGACCCTTTCTGAGCTTTTTCAAATCGGAATCATCGGGGTGAGTGACCTGCATTGAAAAAAAGTCGCTTGTGCCGTCTGCAAAATATACCTTTGAGGTTGATTGCAGAAAAAGGGTATTGGTGCCGCCGTTACCCTGACCGTATTTGATGATGAGCTTCATTTTATCACACGGGCAATAAAGAGCTTCTTTGCCTGAGTCAGTGCAGGCTTCATCAATCGGGTAATCCTTCGGTGAGCCTGTGGTGTGCGGCTTGTGTGAAACTGTTCCTGTATAGCTTTGGGTAATACGCATAACCTTGAAGGGATATGTGAGATAGTTTTTCATTGTATTCTCCTTTCTGAAAATAAAAAAATAAAACTGCCATATCACCCGAAAAAGTGATAAAAGCAGCTTTGTCACCGCAAAAGCGGTGTAGAATTCTGTTATCTGTGACTTGCGGAATCACAAATATAATTTTAAAGAGGTTTTTTTACTTTGTCAATAATAAAAGAAAAGTCGGAGTACAAAAAAACGGACTTGAAACAGAAAATGTAAATATATACAAAAAATCTTAATATTTTTTATACATTCAATACAGTTGACACTCCTTGTTAAATATTGTATAATTATAGGGAACATGAGTGAGCGACGACTCACCCAAAAATATTTTTTTCAGGAGATGTTAAGATGGACACAAGATTTGCTATTACAAATTATCCTGACGCCAGAGCTGTGACTGAGAAGCTTGAACACCTTATTACGCTTCCCATGCACTCAATCAAGCCTGACGTTCTTGCAAAGTATGAAGAAGATTACTTCGAAAAGAAATGCCAGAAATCAAAGGCAATGATCGACGAAGCAAAGCAGATCATTCCCGGCGGCGTTCAGCACAACCTTGCTTTCAACTATCCGTTCCCCCTCGTTTTCACAAAGGCTGAAGGTGCAAAGCTTTATGATATCGACGGTAACGAATACTATGACTTCCTTCAGGCAGGCGGTCCCACCGTTCTCGGCTCAAATCCTCCCGAGGTTCGTGATCAGGTTATCGACCTTCTCAATACCTGCGGACCTTCAACAGGTCTTTTCCACGAGTTTGAGTATAAGCTTGCAAAGAAGATTTCCGATTCAGTTCCTACAGTTGATATGTTCCGTATGCTCGGTTCAGGTACTGAAGCTTGTATGGTAGCTTGCCGTGTTGCAAGACTTGCAACAAAGAAAAAGCACATCCTCAAAATGGGCGGCGCATACCACGGCTGGTCAGATCAGCTCGGTTACGGTATCCGTGTTCCCGGTTCAAAGTTTACTCAGGCAAGCGGCGTTCCCATGCGTCTTATGAGAGATACACAGGAATTCTTCCCCAACGATCTTAACGATCTTGAAAAGAAGCTCAGAAGAAATCAGCTCAACGGCGGCACAGCTGCTGTGTTCATTGAACCTGTTGGTCCCGAAAGCGGTACACGTCCCCTTGACATGGAATTCAACAAGGGCGTTGAAAGACTTTGCCGTAAATACGGCGCACTTCTCATCTTCGATGAGGTTGTTACAGGCTTCCGTATCGGTATG
>JAFUQS010000082.1 GCA_017472225.1 Clostridia bacterium
CATAATTTACAGGATAATGCAATATGATTTTTACAACACAAAAACTCCCCATATTCTTTCGAATACGGGGAGTTGATTGTTTTATTATTTAAGCAATTCTTTCAGAATTAGCCTTCCTTGATAGCTGCCTGTGTCGCAATTTTGCTTGGTTGGGGAGTTATCCCCAACCGTCAATACAGAGCTGTTTTTTCTTCTTTTACCCTCGGTTTTAAGATGCAGAGGGTCATTCGGGTCACCGTCAAAACGAAGATACCAATCAAAGCCGTCTTTTTTAGCCACAATCTTTACAACAAAGGCTTCAATCACACTTTCGGGTATGTCGTCATCATCGGCATTGGTATATTGTTCGAGAGCATATTGAAGCACCGTCAGCTTGTCCTTGTAGTCAACGATTGCAGGCTCTTTATTGAGCTTTGCTTCAAGCTCTTCAATTTCGGTATTGAGCCTTGATATATCTGCTTTAATTTCCGAAGTCTTGGCAGTAAACTGCTCTTTATCAATTTCACCCTCAGCCCTCATATCAATATAGTTACTGAGCTTGTTATTGAATTTTTCGAGTTCTCTTTGCTTTCTCTCAATTATAGCCTCATAATCAACATCGTCTTCCTTATCGTTAATGTGAGCCTCAAGCATTGAATTGGCAAGAGCAAGCACCTTATCTTTTTCAGAAAGGTAATTGCGGAAGATATAATTTGCCATCATTTGTAATTTCCAATCGGGTATCATTGGCGTTCGGCATATTCCGTCAAGGGGTAGGCCCTTTTTCTTTCTGCTCTCATAAGAGCCTGTGCGAACCGAATCGTAGCATTGATAACCATAGATGGTTTGTCTGTCATCTCTGCCCCAAAACCTTGTGTTGAACCTGTGACCACATTCGCATATAAGAAGCTTACCCCATACTGTTGTTCTCGGTCTTTTGCCGGTTGTACTTCTTCTGCCTGTGTTAAGATTTTTTAACTTTGCTGTTTTACTTGCCATAATCATTTGCACCCTTTCATAGTCTTCTTCACTTATAATCGGCTCGTGTCTGCCCTTTACCTGCACCAATTCAATCTCACCGTAATTCTTAATCTTTTTCTGTGTGAGATAATCAGGTGTGTACTCTTTGTGGTAGGTTATGATACCGCAATAGAATGAGTTTTTCAGCACATGACCTATTACGGTTTCATACCACCTTGTTTTACCCATAGCGGTTTTATGACCTCTGCGTTCAAGCTCTTCTTTTATCTTGGTGAGTCCGTTGCCGGCAAGATACATTTCATAAATCAGCTTGACCGTTTCAGCCTGTACCGGGTCAATAAAGAAATCCACCTGTTTTTTGTTATCAGGGAGAAGCTTCTGAACTCTCTTGTACCCTAAAATATTGCCGTTGCCGTAGAACACACCGTTCTCCATTGAGGTCTGCTGTCCGCTTTTAACTCGGATAGAGGTTTTTCGGCTTTCATCCTGAGCAAGAGTTGCCATAATGGTAAGTCGCAGTTCTCCGTCACCGTCAAAGGTTTTGATGTTATCGTTGATGAAGAACACCTCAACGCCCTTGGCTTTCAGCTCTCGTGTATATTGCAGAGTATCAACAGTGTTTCTTGCAAAACGGGACACCTCACGGGTAATAATCATATCGAATTTCTTTTGCTTTGCATCCCTTATCATTTTCATAAACTGCGGTCTTTTCTCGGCAGAGGTACCCGTGATACCCTCGTCAATATACTGACCTACAAGCTCCCATTCGGGTCTTGCAGCAAGAATTGGCTTGTACCAATCCACCTGATTTTCAAGAGCTGATATCTGTGCCTCGTGTTCGGTGGAAACACGGGCGTATATCACCACCCGTCGTTTCCCGAAATCAGAATTTATCATGCACATTCCTCCTTTATCTGATTGTGATTCCCTTTGACGAATTCAGTTTCATCAACAATGTCCGCATAGTCGCTTAAGATATTGCGGAACATATACTCGGGAATTTTCCCGTCCCTGAATAACTGCTCAATAAGCTTGAGTGCCGCAAAGCAGTATTCCTGGTCTTTCTTTAAACTGTTTATATCAATTTTACTCATATATTACCTCCTATACAAATGTGTGGATTATCGTGCGTCACGGTCACGGTTTCGCTGTTTTTGAAGATATTTGTAGTAATGCTCGCAAGCCTTCAGAACGAAATCTTCAAAGTCTTTTTCTTTGACCTTAGGTGCAATTTTCTGCAGCTTTTCAATCGGCACTTTCAACGATATTTTCTGATTTGCTTTAGGCTTAACCATAATTTCAAATATTCTGTCCATATCAAGAATACCTGCCTGTGATAATCTCTTCATTTGGCAAGCCTGAGAAAGAGAAGGTGTTGCATCCTCCAAGCCAATGGTTTCAAGCAAATCCTTCTGTTCCTCCTCTGTGAGATATGAAAGTTCAACCGCAGGGGTGAGAGCAATTCTTTCCTCATCAACCATTTTCAGTAATTCGGGAATAAGGCTGTTCAGACGGATATAACGCTGTATTTGTGCCCTGCTTTCACCAACTTGTTCACCAATTTCTTCGTCTGTTCTTAACTTCGTCTCAACTTGAGACGAAGTTAAATCTGTTCGTTTACCCTGCTTTTTCATAGCCTCCATTTTTAGCTGATATGCCTTCGCTTTTTCACTTGGCAGGATATGCTCACGCTGAAGATTACTGTCAACAACTGCTATCGCAATTTCTTCGGGTGTCATTGTGGCATAAGAAACCGGGACGACCTGAAGCCCTATTTCCTTTGCGGCATAGAGTCTTCTGTGTCCCGATACAAGCTGAATCACATCACCTTTTCTGCCCTGACGGCTTACAACAAGCGGTGTCAAGATTCCGTATTCCCTTATGCTCTCAATGAGCTTTTCCATTTCTTCATCGTGTCGCACCTCAAAGGGATTATCCTCAAATGGTTTAATGTCGTCGGGTCCAAGATACATAAGACCCTGAATGTTGTTAACTTTATTCATAATTTTTACCTCTCTCTTTCTCTATTTTTCGCATACTGTTTTTCTTCAAGTGCATACTCGTTTTCCAACATTCGCACCAGCCTTGCTGATTCAATTTCAATATCCTTTGCAGTCGCAAGGTCTTCACGAACAATAGCTATCTCACCTGAAAGCTTTCTTCTTTCGGCTTTGTACTCCTCTTTGATGACGGGAGTTGCAGCACGGCGGATTTTATTGTCAATCTGTTTTCTTTTTTCAAGGAGCTCGTCCATTTTCGTTTGCAATTTGGTGATAAAAGAAGAGAGTTCCTCAACAGTTTCAATCTTGTAAACTGTCAGGAACTCCTGTTGTTTGATATATTTATCAAGTTTTTGAATTTCATAACGAAGCTCAGGTGATATGGGGACTTCTTTCTCCTCGGGCTTTGTCAGCATCAACTCAAGAATTGTAAGCAAAGTGTCAAACAGCACCAAGAGGCTGTCTGCCCACGTCGGTTTTCGGCGACCGTAATTCATATATATGGGCAAATAGAATCTGATTCTTGGTGGATGAGTATATCTGTTTTCTGCTATTCTCTCAATTATTCTTTGCTTCGTATATTCTTCACCAAACGACTTTAATCGTATCGGTTTATTTCTACCCGGCACGAGGATTGACGGACTTTCGTTATAAATACTCCTGTTAAAGCGATAACCCATATCATTGAGATTTCTCACAAAGGACTGTACATTGTGAGCGTGAGCAATTGCAAGGTCAATATCATCCTTTACGATATCCGTCTGAGTAAGTCCTCCATTTCTGTGTACCCAATAAGCACCTCCCTGTCCATAGAATGGTGCGTTCTCAAGAACACTTTTTCCGAACTCCTTACACACTTCATCTGACACCTCACGAAGTGCCAGAATATCCTCGGTCTTAAAAAGGAACTTGCTCCCGCCAACGAAGGACACCGAGTTCAGAACGAAATGATTGTGCAGATGATTTTTTGTGTTAAGGTGAGTTGTAACCAACACCTCATACCTATCTCCCCACAAGCGTTTTGCCGTTTCAATTCCTATTGCGTGACACTCCTCGGGAGTGACCTCACCTTCGGCAAAGCTTTGAAATCCGTGATAAGCTACCACCTTGTCTCTTTTGCCGAACTGCATTTTTGTTTCGTTCATCATTTCGCAGGCTCTTTCAGCCTCGCAGTTAATACCTGTTACAAACATTTTCTTATCGGTTTTATCACTGTCGGCAGCGTAATCAATAACCTGCTCAAGTGATGTTTTTTGTGGATTGTCAACGTAATCGATAACATTCTTAATGTTACCCTTTACCTTCCACAAGCCTGTTGTTGCCATAATTTTTACCTCCTGAATATCTCCTTCGGCTCGTAGCCAAGGCAGACCTGTCTGATATATTCCGACAAGCTGAGCCCGCATTTATTTGCCTTGGCATTAATCTTTTGTTTTTCCTTTCGAGTAACTCTTACATAGATACTCTTGTTTCGTTTATTTTCCATACGAAACCTCCTTCTGATTTTATCGGGGTTTAAGGGGTGTCCCTTTCAGTCGGAATTTGCAATACAAATTCCCTGCTTGTTACACTATAGGACATCACAAAATCTGTCCTACAGCGTAAGGTATTTATCACCGTCTTTCTTTGAGCCATAATGGCTCTGTATTTTTGCTTTGAGCCAACAGCCGTGAAATTGGCTCAAAAAAATCCTCATACCCTAAATTATCAGGTGTGAGGATTATGTATTCAGGTTGAAATGTTTGACTTGTAGTGATATAATTAAGTAAGTATTATGAGATTCGGGTGATATGATGAGTAACAAAGATTTGCAAATAAGAAACAGCACCGTTGATTTTCTTATTTTTACCAAAGATGCAAAAGAAGACGGCATTGAAGTCAGGGTTCAGGATAATGATGTCTGGCTTACTCAAAAAGGTATCTCACAGCTTTTTGAGGTTGACCGAAGCGTTGTTACAAAGCACCTTAAAAACATTTTTTCTTCAGGTGAATTGGATGAAAATTCAACTTGTGCAAATTTTGCACAAGTTGCCGATAACGGAAAAACGTATCAGTATAAATTCTATTCCTTGAATTCAATAATTGCAGTCGGCTACAGAATAAATTCCGAACGTGCTACACAGTTCAGACAATGGGCTACCAAAGTGCTTTCCACATTTACAAAGCAAGGCTATGTGCTTGATAAAAACAGACTTATAAACGGTCAGATTTTTGATGAGGATTATTTTGAACACCTTATTTCAGAAATTCAGGAAATCCGTGCAAGTGAACGTCGCTTTTATCAGAAGATTACCGATATATATGCAACTGCAGTTGATTACAGTTCAGATAGTGACATAACAAAAAAATTCTTTGCATCAGTTCAAAATAAAATGCACTACGCAATTCATGGTAATACCGCCGCAGAAGTGATTGTAAATCGTGCCGACCATAATAAGACCAATATGGGACTGACAAGTTGGAAAAATGCACCTGACGGCAAAATTGTCAAGGCTGATGTATCTGTGGCAAAAAATTATCTTGATAAAAACGAAATCACTGAGCTTAATGAAATCGTTACAATGTATCTTGATTATGCCACAAGGCAAGCAAGGCGTCATATTCCGATGACAATGGCAGACTGGGCTGAAAAGCTTGATGCCTTCCTCAAATTCAATGATGCGGATATATTGAAAGATAAAGGCAAGGTTACTGCCGAAATTGCAAAACAATTTGCAGAAAGCGAATTCGAAAAGTATCGTGTCATTCAGGATAAATTATATCAAAGTGATTTTGATAAGCTTATTTTATCGGTAAGCAAAGATAACGAATAATTTTTCAGGGAACATATTGCGATTTTTCAAGCTGTATGTTCCCTGTTTTTTTACGCTCCTATTCACCGACACTCAACACATACAACCTCAAAGGTTTACTTTTACCCTGTCGCTCACGACGAAGCAGCTTGTGTCTGACGAGCTCCCGTTGAAGCTTTGTCGCCTTGTCGTGACCGCAACCGAGCTTTTCGCAGGTTTCCGCAACGGTGTAGTAAATAAAGACCTCACCGTTTTTATCACACCACTTATTTTTAACCGAAAGACTTGTTCTGTCGATCATCAAGCCGTAAAGCAGCTTTGCCTCAGCAGACAGGTCTTTGTATTTTTCCGAAAACAATACCTTGGGCATTTTGAAAAACGCTTCGTTTTTCGGCTCGTCATAAAAAATATCAATACTCAAGCTTTCACCTCACTTTCTGTGATGATTTTGATTTAGGGGCATAAAAAAGCACCCGGCACAAAAGTGACGAGTGCAATACATTTTCTCCCTCATACAGTAATGGGAATAAGAGGGTCAAAATTGTTCCTGATTTTTGAAAAAATTTTTAAAAAGTTTTCAAGAAAATTCCGATTTCGGCATTTAGAATAGATTTTCAAATAATTATTCCGATTTCTGCAATTCGTTAAAAAGGACACAAGCTTAAAATAATTATAAAAATGTGTCGCAGTATTCATATTAGCAATATTATATTTTTACGCAGGTTGATTTCTCTATATGGTTTATGTTAAAATTTAAATGAAATAAATTTATGCTTTACA
>JAFUQS010000083.1 GCA_017472225.1 Clostridia bacterium
AATACCGAGTAAAAGGTAGCATAAACTTTACTCGGTATTTTTAGTTTTTGCGGAGGTTAATCCGCCAAATGCGTGCTTTTGCTTACTTTTGTCACGCTTGACAAAAGTAAGAGCCCGAGCGGCTCGAGCGTACGGAGTCAGAGGAACAGATAAAACCTTGCCGTTCAGCTCCACGGCACATAAAAGCGAAGTTAAATACATTTATAGTAGACAGTAGTCAGGAGTCAGTAGCCAGAGTGCCTGTGGCAAAGGATAGATAAAAAAGGACGCCCAATGGGCGCCCCTACGGACTTGTCCTGTGTTCTTATAAAAACAGACTCCTCCACCGCTAAAGCGGAGGCTTTTCTTTTTCCTGACTACTGCCTACTGACTCCTGACTACTCCAAAGGTGTTTATCTTCTTTTTCTGAGTTCCTCAAGCAGATTCGTCATTTCTGCCGGCATTTGAGCACAGCAAGAAATTTCTTCATCTGTAACAGGGTGCTTGAATGTAAGATTTTCACAATGAAGTGCCTGGTGGCAGATTCGTTCATCCTCTTTGCCGTACATTCTGTCACCGAAAAGCGGTGTGCCCAGATAAGCAAAATGCACTCTTATCTGATGTGTTCTGCCCGTTTCAAGGTCAATACGCATAAGAGAATAATTTTCGCCCGCTTCCTCAACATGGTAATGGGTAACGGCATAATCTCCCCTGTCATCGGCTGTGCGGTAGGTTTTCATCGGATCGGGACGGTAAATCGGTTTATTTATCGTGCCGTCATTTTCATATTTGCCCGTTACAACCGCAAGATACTGCTTTTTGATTTTACCTGAAAGCCTTGCCGCTGCGTGAGAATTCAAGGCACAGACAACAATTCCGGATGTTCCCTTATCAAGTCTGCCGATAGCTCTGAAGGTTGCCGGCTTACCTTTTTTTGAAAGATATCCTGCAACTGCATTGGCAAGGGTATCTCCCTGATGATTATGACTTTCGTGCATAGGCAGCATCGGCGGCTTATTTATAATGAGAAGGTCATCATCCTCATAAACAACATCCAAAGGATAATCAATAGGTATGGACATGGTGTTGTCATCAGGAATATTGATTGTGACCGTGTCCCCCGTATGGATGATATCAATAGTTCTTGCCTGCTTGCCGTTGAGCATAATTCCGTTTTCAACGGTTTTAAGGCTTCTCAGCAGTCTTACGGAGATTTTTACATATCCACGAAGAAAATTGAAAATCTTTTTTCCGTCAAAATATTCGGTTACGGTGTAATCAATACTTCTCATACAGACTTTCTTGAATGCTCGTCAAGAAGACGCTTCTTCTCATCCCACAGCTTTTGTGAGAGGTCAACATAGTAGGTATGCGGATTTTCAAAACGCTTGACTTCGTCCCAGAGGGTTTCAACCTGCTCGTTGCAATACTTCTTTATATCCTTGATGTCGGGGCTGTCATAACAACATTCACCCTTATCGAAAATCTTTATAAGCAAAGGCTTTGCAATAAAGTTTGAAACATTCTTCCTTTTCCATGTGTAGTTGGGGTCAAAAAGCTCATAGCTCTTGCTGTCATCAATTTCTTCATCAAGCAGAGTAATAACATCGGCAATAGCCTTGCCTGTTTCTCTGTCAAAAAGTCTGTATACCTTCTTGGCACAGGGAGTTGTGATTTTCTGCACATTTTCGCTGAGCTTGATTCTCGGCACGGGAACTCCGTTTTCTTCAACGGCAACAATCTTATAAACTCCGCCGAAAACAGGTGTAGAGGCAGCAGTAATAAGTCTTTCGCCAACACCGAATGAATCCACCTTTGCACCCTGAATAAGCATATCACGGATAATGATTTCATCAAGCGAATTACTTGCAACAATTTTGCAATCAGGGAAGCCCGCATCGTCAAGCATCTTTCTCGCTTTTTTGGAAAGGTATGTAATGTCACCTGAGTCAATTCTTATACCCTTGGGTCTGTAGCCTCTGGGAAGCACCTCTCTTTTAAAGGCTTCAATTGCATTGGGAATACCGGACTTGAGAACATTGTATGTGTCAACAAGAAGTGTACAGTTATCGGGATACTGCCTTGCATAGGCGCAGAACGCCTCTAACTCGTCACCGAAAAGCTGCACCCAGGAATGAGCCATGGTACCGACTGCAGGAACACCGAAGTCTCTTTCATCAATTGTGCAGGCAGTTGCATCACAACCGCCGATATATGCTGCTCTTGCGCCGTAAATTGCAGCGTCATAGCCCTGAGCACGGCGTGAACCGAATTCCATAATCGTTCTGTCGCCTGCGGCACGCTTGAGTCGGTTAGCTTTTGTTGCAATAAGACTCTGATGATTGATTGTGAGAAGAATCATGGTTTCGATAAGCTGAGCTTCAATAACAGGTCCCTTGACCGTAATAATCGGCTCACCGGGGAAAATAGGAGTACCCTCGGGAATTGCCCACACATCGCAGGAAAATCTGAACTCACGAAGATAATTGATAAAATCCTCGTTGAAGCCCTTTCTTTCAAAAAGCTCAATATCCTTCTGTGTAAATTTCAGGTTTTTGAGATAATCGATAAGCTGACGAAGACCAGCCATAATAGCAAAGCCACCCTTATCGGGTACCGTTCTGAAGAACATATCAAAGTATGCAATTTTATCCTTCATGCCGTTGGTGAAATATCCGTTTGCCATTGTCATTTCATAAAAATCCACAAGCATTGTCAGATTTCTTGATTCAAGTGTGTTGCTCATAAAAAATCAGCCTTCTTCCTGAATTTTATATATTAAGTTGATTATACTACTTTTTTTCAATAATTGAAAGTTTTTTAGCCTATTTTTCGATTTTTTTATCAAAAAAGCATATTTGTATTTCCAAAAAGAAAAATTGTATAAAATTAACAATAATGTTGCAATTTTTTTAACGAAAATACACAGACAAATCTTGACAAAATATACAACTGTATGATATATTGTATAAGAAGCAAGGGTAGAAAAGGTGCTACCCTTGTAATTTTGTGAAGGTGTGAATGAAAATGAGAATCCGTAAACAACCGCTTGGCGACCGCAACATTGTCGGTGCCAGAATTGAAGCAAAAAGAAAAGAACTGGGTATCAAGCAAATTGACCTTCTCACTCAACTCCAGATAAGAGGTGTTGAGCTTACAGCATCAGGTCTTTCAAAGCTTGAAGGACAAATCAGAAGTGTATGCGATTACGAGCTTGTTGCAATTGCAGATATTCTTGGTGTTTCAATAAACTGGCTTGTCGGAAAAGAAGACTGATCCGGCAAAGCTTTAACATTAAAGCGAAAAAATCGGAAAAAAGAGCTGTAAAAAACTTGAGTTTTTTACAGCTCTTTTTTTACTTTTTCATAATTTCGTTCAGTCTGTATTCCGAATCGAAATCCTTGATTGAAAAACCGTTCTTTTTTGCAAGTACAGTCTTTTTTATACCGTTGGGCTTGAGAGTAAAGGTGTCATCTCCGTAATAAAATCCGGAAGCATCAGCAATTTTTTTATGCTGCTGAAGTCGTTTTCTGAACTCACCGTAATTTTTTTGTGACGGCTTACACCATGCCGTTTCCGAAAGAGCAAGTCCACGGTGCCAGAGCTTGAAGAAAAGCTCATTTTCCTCGTCAATCCACTCTGACCAAAGCTCTGCCTCCACGCCGAGTACACCCTTTTTGTTTTTCTCTGCAATCCTTACGGTTTTCGGTGAATAATTATAGGTACCCTTTACCGTGCAATAGGTATAAAGCATATCAAAATAAAAATATTTGTGATTGGAAAGAATGACTCTGCCGCCTTTGTCGAGGTGAGCATTGACATTATTGTCTTTCTGAGGTGTCCAATACTGAGCCACAACATCGGTATCAATGTTTTTCGCCGCAAGAACCTCATTCCAGCCAATCATGGTTTTGCCTTTTTTTCTGAGATATTCATTGAGCCTGTTTGTGAACCAACCCTGAAGCTCAACCTCATTTCTGAGCCCCTCCTTCTTTATCCTTTCCTGACATTTCGGACAACCCTTCCATTCGTATGTGGGTGCTTCATCGCCTCCAACATGAAAATAACCAAAGGGAAAAAGCTCAACAACCTCGTCAATAACATCAAAAACAAACTGCAGCACCTCATCCTTACCGAGGCACAGTGTTCTGTTCCAATTTTTCATTCCTTGCTTGTGTGGGAATATTCCGCCGAAAAAGTTAAAAACCTCACAGGGTATCTCACGGCACGCAAGGCTGTTGTAGCTTGCAATTGCCGCCGCAGAATGTGCAGGAAAATCAATTTCAGGCACAATTTCAATGCATCTTTCCTTTGCATACTCCACAATTTCACGGATATCCTCCTTAGAGTAAAAGCCTTCGTGCGCTGTCATATCCATTTCCATGCAATTCCAATGATGAAGCTGCGAGCCTGTTCTTTTGCTGCCGATTTCCGTTAAAAGCGGATATTTTTCAATTTCAATTCTCCATCCCTGATCATCGGTGAGATGCCAATGAAAACGGTTAAGCTTATAAAGGGCCATGAAATCAAGCAGCTTCTTCACCGTTTCCTTGCCAAAAAAATGACGGCTCTCATCAAGCTGAAGACCTCTCCAGCCGTACGCAGGACTGTCGTGCTTAATTTCAAGACAGCTTAATCTTACCTTATCCTCCTTTATCTCACTCATTAAAATGAGCTGTCTGAGGCTTTGCAGAGCATAAAAAGCACCCGAACGGTCGGAAGCTTCTATTTCAATTTCTTCCTCTTCAATTTCAAGGCTGTAAGCTTCTGCTTTTTCTTCAGCGCAGAATTTGATTTTAATTACGGCTTCATCCTCTGAATTCAGTGTCTTGATACCAAGTATCTTTTCAAGTCCGGCAAATTCCTTTGAAGCAAAAGCCTTCACATTTTCAAGATCAAGCGTGAAAAAGCCTTTTTTCTCTTTTAAATTTTCCGGCATGGGGATCAGATTTATCATTGTTCTTCTTCCTTTGCGTATTTTCTTTTTACAAGATAGTTATCCGTTAAATTATAAAGTCCCGCCCAACAGAACTTTCTTCTTTCCCAATAAAGAAGACTCGCCGCCTTTCTCAGTGGCTTCGGATTTGCAGCTTTGAGCGGTGCAGGCTCAACACCGTGATAGCTCAGAACATTATAGTAGCCATTCAGTTTTTCGCAAAACATGGCATAATTGCGCTTTTCTTCCTTTGTCCATGCAGCTTCACTGATTGCGCCAAGCCTTGGAAAAACGCAGAATTCCGCCTTTTTTATATCGGGCACAAATTCAGTCCACAAGCATCCTTCAATTCCCAGAATATTCTTGCGACCTTCCTTCGTTATACCTTCATAAAACGGACTATATTCATAGGTTTTCTTAAGACTGACCTGACCATAAGGCAAGTCAAGATAGTATGCCTCAGCGGCTGAAATGATAAACCCTCTTCCGTTGTTCATTTCATCAGCCACTTCTTTTTTATCCATTTCTCCGTTCCACAATTGCCATGCAACGGAGGAGTCAACCATCTTTTCTTTTTTCCGATCGTTCCACATACGAACCTCAAAGCCCTTTTTCTGAAGATAAGAGGCTATTCGCTGAAGATAATAGGTATGAAGCTCACCTTCATCCTTCATCCCCTCCTGCTTCATTCTTCTTTGGCAGTGAGGACAGATTTTCCAGCGAAGTGTGGGCACCTCATCACCGCCAAGGTGAATTACTCCGTCGGTAAAAATCTCAGTCAATTCATCAAACACGCTTTCCATAAATTCAAAGGTACTTTCCTTGCCGATGCAAAGCACATCATTTTTAATTCCCCAATGAGTTGCAACGGTAAGACTTCTGTCAAAGCATGAAAGAAAGGGGTAAGCGGCAATCATGCTCACAACATGACCGGGAGTGTCAATTTCAGGAATTACCCTGATGCATCTTTCATGGGCGTAGTCCACAATTTCCTTCATTTCAGCTTTAGTGTAATATCCCTGATGAGGAATTGAATTGAAAAGCGTATGTGAACGATAAGAGCCGATTTCCGTTAAAAGAAGCTGATTTTCAAGCTGACAGCGAAAGCCCTGATCATCACTTAAATGCCAATGAAATTCATTGAGCTTGTGAAGTGCCATAAGGTCAATGAAATGCATAACAGACTCTTTTGTGAAAAAGTATCTTCCGCAGTCAAGCATAAAGCCACGGCAGTGAAATGCAGGTGAATCGGAAATGAGCAGCTCAGGCAGCTTGAAGCTGCCCTGAATCAGAAGCTGCTTCAAGGTCTGCACTCCATAAAAAACGCCTGCCTCATCATTGCCCGTTATTGTGATGCAGTCCCTTTCAACCGTCAATCTGTAGCCTTCCTTTTCTGCGCACGGCTCACCGAGCAAAAGTCGAAGTCTTTCCTTCCCTGTTCCGAGGAGTTCGCCTTCAAAATGTGCCGAAAGAAAGCGCATAAGCTCGGCTTCTGCCTTATCCGTGCCTTTTTCCGCTTCAATTTCGCAAAGCCTTGTCAATTCAAAGCAAGGTTCATCTGAGCCGATTTTTATAAAATCAGGCTGTGGTATTACAGAAAGTTTCATATAAACACCCTATAGAATTATTTTGCGAAGAACCAACAGGTCCAGAGTGCAATAACAAAGCATCCCTCTGCCGGAATTGCAAGCTTTGTGTACGGACACTTCCAGCCCTTATCGACAAAAAGAAAAATTGTTCTTGTGACAAAAACAGTGGTTGCAAAAAACATACCGCCAACAAGGGAATAATATGCCGTTCCCGTTGCAAAAGCAAGATACAAAAGAAATGCACCCAATGCAAAGGAAATTCCACCATAATAAACACGGATTTCCGTTTTGCCGGCATTGTCAACAGGCTTGATAGAAAAGCTTTCTGCATTTTTGACAGGCTTTAGTATAAACACAATTGCCATACCGAAAAAATAACCTGCAAGGCAGACCGTTGCAAAAGCTGCGGGAAAGTTTTCTGCGAAAAGTGATTTAATAATTTCCATTTTATTTTTCTCCTTTGTTTTATTTAATTTATGATATCACATTTCAAGGCCGGAGGTAAAGAGTAAATGAGGAAAAATATATATCTTAATTATCGGCACGGTGATAAGGTCAGATTTAATTCAAAATTTTAAAAGTTTTTTCCTTTTCTGTGATTGACAATACACCCTTCGGGGTGTACTATTTTAAGTATAGAATGTCGAAAAAGGTCGGATTATCATGAAAAAAATTCAGAAGTCATTTTTATTTATTACTCTTCTGCTGAGCCTGTTGTGTGCGCTTTCGGTCACAGGTATTGCTGCAGAGGAAAAAGCACAGACGGTGAGCAAAACCGTTACGGCAAAAAACACTCAAGAGGGCATACTCCTCAAATGGAGCGAATGGGCTGATGCCGACAGCTACAGCATTTACCGAAAAAACGGAAAGGGCAAATATAAAAAAATAGGAGAAGCTGAAGCTTCCACACCTTCCTATACCGACACTTCGGCAAAATCGGGAAGCAAATATACCTATAAGATTGCTCCCTGTACAGACGGAAAGGAACAAAAAGGAGCAACCTCCTCATCACTTTATCATGTTTCTGTTCCCGCAATTACAGAGCTCAGAAATGTTAATTCAGGTGTAAAAATTACATGGAAAAAGGTAAACGGTGCCGAAAAATACCTGATTTACCGTAAGGCAGATTCCGACGGCAAATGGACAAAGCTTGTAACAATGAAAAGTGGAAGCACCTATACCGACACCACCGTAAAAAGCAACACCTCCTATGCATACAGAATAAAAGCTCAAATCGGTGGGAACAGCAGCGCATATGACAATAAAAGCGTTATCGCTCTTTCGTCACCGAAGATAACCAACATAAGAAACCGTGCAAAGGGCATTGAGCTGAAATGGACAAAGGTTGAAGGTGCAGAGAAGTATATTATTATTAGAAAAGCTGCCGGCGGCAAATGGGAACAGGTTGCAAAGCTTTCAAACACCAAGCAGAAATATCTTGACACCTCTATGAAATCCAATGTCAGATACATATATGCCGTAAAAGCACAAAACGGTAAAGCTTCAAGCGGATTTTTCGCCAACACCAGACAGACCTACATTCCCGTGCCTCAGCTTTCATCGGTAAAAAACGGAACAGACGGTGTTGTTGTTAAGTGGAGCAGGGTTTCCGTTGCCACAGGCTATAAGCTTTTCCGTAAGGCTGAAAATGAAGCAAGCTGGAAAAGAATCGCAGTGCTTAAATCAGGAAAGATTCTTACATACACAGATAAATCGGCTGTCAGCGGAACAGAATATAAGTACACCCTCATGGTAGTTTCAGGCAAGTATCAGAGTGCTTACGATGTGAACGGAATGTCCGTTACCTATGTTGCTTCACCACAGGATGTTCTTGCAAAAAAAGAAAACAAGAAAAATGTTATTTCGTGGGATAAGGTAGAAAAAGCAACCGATTATTATGTATACCGCAAAACGGGCACAGACGGAAAATGGTCAAAAATAGCCACAGTTAAAAAGAACACCTTCACCGATACAAAAGCAAATAATGAAAAAATATATTATTACCGCATTAAAGCCGGTATCAACAGCACTTTCTACAGCGCATACAGTACACAGGTCCGTTCAAGCAGGATTGACCCCAACAAAAAGATGATTGCCCTGACCTATGACGACGGTCCGAGCAATTCCTCAACCAACAGAATTCTTGATGTTCTGGAAAAATACGATGCAAAAGCCACCTTTTTTGTTATCGGTTCAAGGGTAGATTCCTATTACACCACCTTGCAGAGGGCACACAGAATGGGCTGTGAAATAGGAAATCATACATATACTCACATAAATCTCCCGTCTTATTCCAATTCAACAATACTCAGTGAGGTTAATAAAACCAACGCTGTAGTTAAAAAGTATACCGGTGAGGAGCCGACAATCATCAGAGCTCCCGGTGGTGCTGCAAACCAAAGAGTCCGTGATTGTGTCGGTATGCCCTTTATTTATTGGTCTGTTGACACCCGTGATTGGGAGCACAGAAATGCTTCAAAAACTGTAGCATCCATCAAAAACAATGTCCGTGACGGCTCAATCATCCTCATGCATGACATTTACCCTGCAACAGCTTCGGCAAGTGAAAGCGTTATTCCATGGCTTATAAAGCAAGGCTATCAGCTCGTTACAGTGTCTGAGCTTATGGAATATCGTTCAGTTAAAATGAAGTCGGGAACAACCTATTATAATGCCTACAAAAAATAAGCATATACAGAAAAATGAGCTGTAAAAAACACAAGTTTTTTACAGCTCATTTCTTTTGTTTTTGATTAGTCTTATCAGTGGATTAAAGTTCTCCTCCGGTGAAACCGACAATCTGTCTTACAAGACCCATTATCATGTTAATAAAAGTGAGAATTGCTTCAAGGCTGAGTTCCATAACATTTCCTCCCAAGCGACAAAAAAGACACTTTTAGCTTTTCTGTCTTTTTTATTATTATATCACTATGGAAATTCAGTTTGTTAATACAATGTAAATTAACGGTATAAAATATCGTTTTTTTAGTTAAAATTTATTAAAAATCGTGGTGCCGTTGCATAATTTAATAAATTATGCACAATTTCTGCAATTTATTGCAATAAAAATATCAATGTGACAAAAAATATAATGCTGTATCTTAATTTGAATGGGAGATTTGTGCTATATAATTTACTTATGATATAATAGTCAGCCTTGGCTTCTGCCCGCCTTCGTTTGTTGTTTCCGCAGCGGGGTCAGGGGGTTAGTAGTCAGTAGACAGTAGACAGTAGTCAGGAAAAAGATAAAACAATAAGGAGTCTGTAAAAAAATAAACAATCATTTAAAAAGCAAGAAATACAACGTAAAAAGGAATTCTCTTTCAGAAAGCAGCTTGTAGCGGGAGCGACTGTCGGACTACAGGCAGTGGAAAGGCACACAAATAAATTAGACAATAGCAAACCTTACGGAACGAATTAAACCAAGCGACTCATTTTATTGGGCGTTGTTTTAATCAGAGCTGTTCGGCAACCGAGCCGTGGTACAGCAGAACGGAGCAATCTGAAAATACCGATAAGAAG
>JAFUQS010000084.1 GCA_017472225.1 Clostridia bacterium
AAAAGGGCACAAAAAAACCTCGCAACCCTTGATATATAAGGGATTACGAGGTTTTGGTGCCGGCGACCGGACTTGAACCGGTACGATGTTGCCACCGAGGGATTTTAAGTCCCTTGCGTCTGCCTATTCCGCCACGCCGGCACATATATTTTCCGATTGACCTGAAAATTGCACTCTCGGGAAATCGGAGGCCAAAATGGAGGTCATTCGGGAAATTTATTAAATTGTAAAATATGAAAACCCTTGATACATAAGGGTTTGCCGATACGGGCACGGGATTTCGTCAAGGGGATTTTAAGTCCCTTGCGTCTGCCTATTCCGCCACAGCGGCGTGTCATTGCGACTTTGTTATTATACTATTTTGTTTCCCCTCTTGTCAAGATATTTTTCAAATAAAAAAGCAACCGCAAGGCTCAGTAAGTTGCGGTTGCTTTGTTGTTTGTGGTTTTTATTCTGCCTCTTTACCTGTTTCTGCGAGAACTGCAGCTCTCTTTTCTGCAAGCTCAACAATAAGTCTTTGCTGAAGCTCACCGTGAATGGGATACAGAATGAATGAAAGTCCGTAAAGTCCTCTTGCAAGGGCGGGAAGTACACAGAATACAATCCAGATACCCTTCAGAATCTCAGGGTCTGTGTTTGCAATTGCGTTGCCTGCTTCATCTTCAAGGGGTACATAATGAATCCAGTGAAGCACCATACCTGAAAGCCAGCCTGTGATTGCGCCTGCAAGCTTTGTGAAATAACCCTGAACGGTTGTTACAAGAGCCTCATTACGAAGTCCATGCTTCCATTCCATGTAATCAAGGGCGTCTGCTGTGAGAATAGGGTTGCAGACCTGAATAATTTTGTTGGGAAGGCCTGCAACGGTAAGAAGTGCAATAACACCGATAAGGTTAAATATCTTGCCGTCTTCAAAATTATCACTGAAAATCGCACCATTGGGATAGCCGAGAACAAAAAGAAGCATGTATGCTGCAAGACCGAAAAGACCTGCGGCAATTGCAGTTGTTCTTGCGCCGAACTTCTTGACAAGCTTTGCAGCAAAGGGAACCATTACATAGTTGGGAATACCTGTGAAAAGTCCGCAGATACCGCCGTTTGCAAGGGAGCCTGTGTTGTTAAGCCAGAAATAGCTTTCTGTTGAACCGCCTACTGCCTTGAAGTTGTTGAAGAAGTCGGAAAGGATGATTGCAAGTAAGGGTCTGTTGGTGATGATGTTCTTCATGGAGCCCCAGACCGAGGTTTTGTTCATTTCCTCACGGCTCTGAAGGGGAATTCTTTCACGCATATTGAAGAATCCGAACACAGCAAAGGATGCGGAGAAAACAAGCATGAAGTATGCGAAGCCCTTGTAAACGCCTGCGTTTGTGATTGACGGGTTGATTTTCGGAAGAAGGTCAACAAAGAATGGCAGGAACGAAGGCAGCCATGTTCCGAAAAGCTCAAAGAACTTCGTTGTCGTAATCAGATTATTTCGTTCATTTATATTAGGCGTTATGTTGTAAATCATCAGGTTCCAGGCATTGAAATAGCTCATGCCGAGACCGTAAATAATGGTTGCAATTGCAAAATATGCGGTCTGTGTTCCGCCGGTGATACCCGGTGTTGTGAAAAGCATGAAGCCACCGAGAATCCACAAGGGCAAGGGAATAATGAAGAAGGGACGGACACGACCCCAACGGGTTCTTGTACGGTCAATTACGAGACCTGAAATTGTGTCGTCAACTGCATCATAAATTGTTGAAAAAAGGTTGATGTTTGCATAAGCCTTTGGGCTGAGTCCTGCAAACTGGGTCATGAAGAACTGCTTGTTGTTTGTTATGAACTGTGAAAGGTTCTTCTGACCGAAATTGACAAGCACATAGGCTGCAATTTCCTTGGGGGTGAGATATCTCTTTTTGGTATATGCTAATTTATCCAGGAGCTCTTCCCCTGTTGCTTCTGCCTGTGCGGCAGCATTGGTGTTTACTTGAGTATCTGACATTTTATCACTCTTTCAAAGGTATTCGGACTGCAGGATTATTTCTTATCCTTCTTAGCCAAAGCTTCCTTTGCCTTTCTGATTTTTTCAGCCTGTTCTTCTTCAGCCTTTTTCTGGGCTTCCAATCTTGCGGCTTCTTTTTTGATGCGGGCCTGTTCTTCTTTTTCTTCCTTGATTCTTACTCTTTCAAGTCTTTCATTTTCAAGCTCTTCGTCGCTCTTGACCGGGGCCTTTGCAACAAGAATATTACCGACTAAAGCAACTGCAAGAAGAGCAACATACACAAATGAGCCCCAAAGCACACCCGATGCTGCATTTTCAAAATTAAGTGTTGCTATGCTGAAGGCAGCACCTGCACTTTTTGAGCCGGAAAGAATAAACATAACAGCTCCGATGGCAGCGAACACAAGGCTTACAGCATCTGCAACAACAGTTGCCTTTGTTTTCGGCTTTCTGAAGCAGATGAAAATGAGGAAGAAAGCAACAACAATTGCCACAACACTCAGAAGCATGAAAAGAAAACCTAAAACTATGTACGATACGGGGCCGCTGAAGCCCTCACCACTCATAGCGGAAAGCACATCACCAATGCTTTTGAAGAATATTCCGAAGAAATCAAGGGTTGATGTGCCGTCGGTGAAAAGGCCGAGAAGGTCAAAGCTCAATGTATCCTTTGCACTCGTTACATTTGCCCAGGGAAGAATAAAACCTATGGCGGGAATGAACGACATTACTATTCTTGCAATTCTCAGCTTTGTGCCGAAAACAGAGTATTTCAGCTTGTTGAGAGTATTATAGAATTTTCTGAATTTTGCTTCTGCCTTGATATTATCCTCTTCAAGGCGGGCTTCCCAATTGTAGTTGGGAATACTTATACCGCAGTCAGGACAGTCTGCTTTGATGTTATACCATTTGAGCTGTCTGCCACAGTTGGGACATTTGCTTGCCATTTAAACACCCTTTCTTGAAATTTATTCACCCTATATTGTATATTGTTTAACAGAATTTGTCAACAAAAAAAGAATAAGCGAAAATACTTTTGCGGACATTTTCTTCTCTTTTGTAAAATTCTCACAAAATCATATCACTCCCCTTATACAAAACTCCCAAGCAAAGTTTATGTTGCGATTTCATTGTTGGTATGATATAATTTTCACAAGGTGGTGGTTTAAATGAACAACAAGCTTATTATCTTCGATTGCTTTGGTGTTATTTTTGACGAGGTTGCACCCGTGTTCCTCAGACGACATCTTTCCGCAGACACCGTTGATGAAATAAAAGAAAAGCTTTTTGTGCCTGCAGACATGGGCGAAATTACATATGATGAGCTTCTCATAAACATGGAAAGAGAAATCGGTATTCCAAAAGAGCAATTTCTTCCCGAATGGGAAGCACTTTTCAGAATAAAGGATGATACCGTTAATGCCATCCGGGCTCTGCACAAAGAAAATGACATTGCGCTTCTTTCAAATGCACCGACAGGTGTTGTTGAAGGTCTGATTGAAAAATACGATCTTCATGATTTATTCGATAAAACTGTTATTTCCTGCAACATTCATATGGCAAAGCCTGACATTGAAATCTACAGATACTGTGTATCACTGTTCAACAGGGAATATGATGAAATTTATATGATTGATGACAACCTCAAAAATCTTGAGCAGCTCCCCTCTCTCGGTATTACTCCCATACATTTTGAAAATGTTGAAAAAATGATGAAAAAATTGAAGGCTGACGCTTAAAGCATCAGCCTTCATTAAATTTAATTTTAATTATGCAGGTTCACCAAGGAATACATCATAGAAAATGTATTTGAAGAAATTGAAAACTTCCATAACATAATCAATGAAGATATCAATCATTGATCTGTGTGCTTCAACTTCTGAGCTGTCATCTGCGGGAGCTTCGGTTGTTGCAACCTCTGAAACGGGGATTGAGGGATCATCTTCTGCTGAAGCAGCGAAGGCTGTTGTTGCAACTGACATAAGCATAAGCACGGTGAGAACAAGTGCCATGACCTTCTTAATTGTTTTATTCATAATTATAACCTCCTTGAGTTTACGGATATATATATTGTAAACCATTAAATAAAATTAGTCAATAAATTTTTCACATTTACTTCAAAAATCTTATCTGCTTTTCAACTGTACCGTTTTGGTCGGGGCACTTCTGTGCTCTTTTCCGTTCACATTTTTATAAGCCACAACACGGTAATAATAGTTTCTGAGCCGTTTTTCAGCCTTATCCTCCAAGGCTACATCAATTCCGGACTCCGTTTTTACACTGTCAGCAAACGGACCTTCCTTTGTTTCGCTTTTCTGAAGAATATAACCGTCTGCACCGGCAACAAGCCTGACCCTGATGCTGATTTTTTTGCCGAAGGAGGCCTTGGCTTCAAGAATTTCGCCACTGTCAAGGCTTACACAATGAGCCTCAGGGCTGAAATTTCCCTGCCGTTCCCCTGCATCACCCTTCAGAAATGCCTGAACAGAATAATGATAAGGCTGACCCGAGACTATTTTTTCATCGGTAAAGCTGCATTTATTTGTTCTTGCAACGGGCAAAATCTGAGAATAAAAATCATTTCTTCGGCTCACAATATAACCCTGTGCATCGGCAACCGCTTTCCATGTGAGAAGAATTTTACCGTTATTTTCCTCAGCCTGAAAATCAGCGGGAGCAGGAATATCGGACACAACGGCTGCCCTGACCGGTGAAAGCTTGGTTGAGGTCTTTTTTCCCTCGAGCTTTTTATATGCCATGATTTTATAACGGCATGTAACATCCGGGGACACATCCGTGTCGATATATACACATTCCTTGACCCATGCAATATGTTCAAATTCACCCTTATCGGAAAGAGCTCGCTTCACCGAGTATTTTTCCGCACCATTAACCTTTGACCATTTAAGCTGAAGCTGCTTTTCCTGCGTTACGGTTATGGACGTGATTTTCGGGCACTCCTTCAATTTAGTGATAACCTCCATTATCTGTCACCCAGAAGTGAGGCACTTTCCTTATCGAGGAATACTGTTACATCGGCATGAAGCTGAAGAATTGAGGCAGGACATTCGGGAGTAACCTGACCTTCAACAAGGGCCTTGACTGCCTTTGCCTTGCTTTCACCTGTTGCAATGAGAATGATTTTTCTGGCTCTCATAATGTCACCGATACCCATTGTGAGGGCATATTCGGGCATTGTGTCGCCAACTGCTTCAAAATACTTTTTGTTTGAATCAATTGTGCTTTGTGTGAGCTTGACAACAAAAGGACCGTCTGCAAACTTGTCGCCCGGTTCATTGAAGCCGATGTGACCGTTTGTGCCGATGCCGAGAAGCTGAATATCAATTCCGCCACTTTCCTTGATTTTGTTCCAATATCTTTTGCACTCTGCGTCGGTGTCCTCTGCTTCGCCTGAAAGGAAGTTTACTTTATCAAAATTAACATCGGTTTTTCCGAAAAGATTATCCTTCATAAAATAGAAATAGCTGTTGACATTTTCTCTTGAAAGACCAACATATTCATCAAGGTTAAAGGTTGTGATGTGCTTAAGGCTCACTTCACCCTGCTCATACTTTTCGATAATTCTCTTATATGTTTCAACGGGAGAAGCACCTGTTGCAAAGCCGAGCACACTGCCCTTGTTATTATTTACCTGCTTAACAATTATCTCCGCAGCCTCTTTTGAAATTTCAATGGGGTCATTTAATACAATAACTTTCATTTTTAACTCTCCTTTTCTCCCTTTGATTTCCATGGGATAATTAACCAACAATCATCATAACATATTTAAAGTGAATTTGCAATAAACAGAAGCGAAAAAACATTTGCCATAAAAAAATATATGTGATATTATAGATGAAAATAGTTAAGTTGGCGGGAGTCGAACACGATATGTCTCAAATGTCCGATTTCACACGCCTTTGAAATTTTTTCTCCTTGCAATACGGCAAGTATTCCTTCGTCGAAGAAAATCTCAAATTCATATAAACTCGAACATTTGAGATT
>JAFUQS010000085.1 GCA_017472225.1 Clostridia bacterium
AGAAAGGAATCTTGCTACACCACTTTCACCAACATTGGGAAGATACTCTGCAGTCATTATCACATTACACTGCGGTCTTTTGGCTGCTCTCTGTCTTCCGCTTTTATCAAGAGCACCTCTTGCTTCTCTGTTACATATACCACGGATAAGAGCCTGAGTGGTTGCATCCTGTGCTGACTGTTCTCTACCTGAGCCGGGATGATAGTCGTCAATGATGACTGCACAGTCCTTAAGAGTGAAGCAATAGTTCAGAATACTTTTTGGTGTGTCACGGAAAATCATAGGGATATTATCTTCATTAAACCTGCCGAAAAGGGAATTGATTAAAAGTGACAGTGTAGTTTTCATTGAACCTGTTTTACCGTAAAGCATAATGACGGTTTTCGTTTCCTTACCTGCCTTAGCCATAAAGGTACCGAGTATGCTGACTAATGTGTAAGCGAGCATAGGAAACATAATCTCTTTCGGTGCAACAGAGTAAGGTAAGACTTTCATCAGGTTCATTGTCTCAGTTACATCAGTATCAGTTTTAAATGAATAACCCTTTGTCTTTTCCGTCAGTTCAACCTCTGCATTGCTGTTACCGGGCATGCAGAACTGCCAACCCTTTGCAGTTTCCCACCAGCCTGTTGTACCGTAAATAGTTTTTGCCTCTGCATATTTTGCCGTTGACTGAATAGCCTGACGGAGATTATCACGGTTGCCGTAGCCTGATTCAATAACACAGTTGATACCCCAATACTCCTGTGCCCAATCAAGCTGTGCGAAGTTTTTCAGTGGTACTGTGATTTTTCTAAGGTCGTTTCCTTTCTCGTCCGTGCCGACAATAGAAAGGAATCTTTCGTTCTCGGCTCCGTTGGTGCAGGTAATATCCTCGGTTATCCTCGCAAGGAAATTGCTGAGCTTAATGTTTACCGGCTTGCCGTTTACAGTCTTTTCAATATACAGCGAGTTGTTATACGCAAAGAACGGGTCTGAATAGTATAAATAGTTTTCCAAATTTTCACCTCATTAATGGATTTATTTTCCGAACATCCGTACAGACATTGAATACGCCCAATAACATAAAGACTTTTTTGTTAGGTCTGTATCCGTACAATGTGCCACAGTGTTCGTAAAAAATACGAACAGCACAGAGCAGTAATACAGGGCAGTGCGGTCAGTTGTTCGTTTGTTCGGGTTTAAAATTTTTGTTGTATAATGTTTGTTATTTCTGTATGGATGTTTTAAAATGCAATAACATAAAAGTATATTGCCTTATCCTTTCTACACTTTTCAAACCTTTATTTTGGCGGCTTTAAGGCGTCATAAACATCCACTCGTAACCTTTTGGCAGACATGAATTCTGCATTTCTCTGTCGCTGTTTCTTCCTTGCACAGTCGGGACAGAACTTCTGATTCCTGCCTGTTTTCTCGGTTTTACTGCCGCACAAAGCACAGACAACCGTTTCGGCAGGTGTATGACCTGTAATGCTTTTCATAAGGGCGTTATCACTCGGCAGCACACAGTCAAGAAAATATCTGCAGATAATATGACTCGGTGTTATGAGTTGAGGACAGGTGTAAGTGTCACCGTCATCAAGTAGCAGACAGTTTCCCTGATAACAGTTACAGCATCGGCTTTTAATCATTGGCTTGATTTCTGAGAACTGCTTAAGGGTAAGGTTGATTGTTTGCATAAGGGGTACCTCCTTTCTTTAAAAATTTAGTTGTACTGCGAAAAAATGTGACGCAGTATTCATATTCCCAAATTCACGGTTTTGGGTATAAAAAAGCACCTGATACTTTTGAAGTAACAGGTGCATGTAACAGATTGAAATTTGTGGTGGTGATGTGGTATAATGGGTTCGACAAATAAGAATTTGTAGGTGCGTGCAATGAACCTAATAGAATTAACTCGCAAGAACGATATTTTACAAACATATGAGATTTACAAACACTGTATGTTTATGCCTACCGAAGAAAAGTTTAATAAG
>JAFUQS010000008.1 GCA_017472225.1 Clostridia bacterium
AATCTTTGCAGTAGATTAAGGGTAAACAGAAGCGTTCTTATCCTTGCGCTGATTCTCGGTAAAAGACTGGTTGAAGCTCCGCCTGTTGATTATAAGCAGTTCATTATTGAGTTTCGAAGAGTCGGCACCAACCTTAATCAGCTGACTGCAAAGGCTAATTCAATCGGGTTTATTGACAGTGATGAATGCAGAGCTGTTCTAAATGATGTCAGAAATCTTGAAACTGATATTGCAAAATATTTCAAACCTAGAAAGGATGAAAACCGAGAATGGCTGTAACAAGAATATGGCCTATTCAAAATAACATTCATCAGGTTGTGTCTTACGCTGCTAATAAAAGCAAAACTGATTTATCAAAATATCCTGACTTGATTGATGCACTTCACTATGCAGGTGATAAAGAAAAAACAAATCTCGAAAATGAGAAGAAGCTTCTCGTTGAAGGTATCAACTGTGACCCTGACATCGCCGCAAGACAGATGATTGATACCAAAGAGATTTACGGAAAGACTGACGGTGTAGTTGCTTATCACGCATATATTTCTTTCAAGCCCGGTGAGGTTTCACCCGAAGAAGCACAACAAGTTGCAATGAAAGTTGCAAATAAAATGTGGGGAAAAGATTATGAAATGATAGTTGCAACTCACCTTAATGCAAATTGCGTTCATTGTCATATAGTTATAAATTCCGTTTCAATGACAGACGGAAGAAAGATGAATGAAGACAAAGCTATGTATCAACTTTTCAGAAAGACGAGTGATGAGGTTTGTCTTGAACATGGCTTATCTGTAATTAAAAATCCGAAAGGCAAACGCATTCCATATAACATTTACAAGGCAATGCAGAAAGGCATCAAAACAAAATACGACTATATGCGAGATGATATTAATTATGCAGTTATGAGAAGTGCAAATGAAAAACAGTTTTTCAGAATTTTAACACAGAAGGGATATTGGTTTGACAACGGAAAGATAGCTTACCGTAATGATGAGCACGCAGTTAATCTTTCAACGTTCGGTGATGATTACACCTATGAAAAAATCAAAGAACGAATCTACACTCAGGATAAGTTTACTGCAAACAACAATTTCAGAAATTATTTATATGCTAATGATTTTTTGAAGAGGCAAATATTCGTTTTCGATTACAAAGGTTATGAGTTTAAAGAATCAAGAGAGTGTTACAGACATCCTGAAACTTTCAACCGAATGGTTTCTGATTTTACAAAGATGATTATAGGCGGTGCCGTACTTGGTGCACCTGTAATCTCACTTTTGTTTCTTGCGTTACTTTTTGCAGGGGCAATAGCCGAAAGGAATAACTGCAACCCGCATCCGTTTACACCTAAAATGAAATACTCAACTCCGAGGATTGAGTTTATGCAAGACCAGATTGACCTTGCAATCAACGAAAAGCTTTATGATTTTGCAGAGGTCGATAAGTTCATTTTAAGAACCGACACACGCATTGAAGAACTGAAAAGTCAGCGCAATAAAATCTATAATCAGATAAGAAGATGTAAAGACCCGACGGACAAGGAAACCCTTGTTGCCCGTCGGGATTCTTTTACGGCTGAAATCGGTGAGCTTCGTGAGAAGTTAAAACTCGCCAAAAGAATTATCAAAGACAGTCCCGCACTTGAGGAAAAACTTAAAACGGAAAAACAACTTATCCGTGAATGGTACTTCCCTGAAAGACAAAGGGACAAAGAAAAAAATTATGAAGAGAGGTGATATGTATGCATCCTGAGGAGCTTTGCAGAATGATTCAATGCAATGAAGATAACGATACTGGCGATATAGAGTATGAACGCGAAATGTCATCAGACGAGTATCTTGATAAATTTTTTAACACAAAACAGTTTTCTGTAAGAAAGTATTTAAACCTTGTAAAAGAAGAACGAAGACAAAGAAATGCAAACAGAAGATTATATTATGGAGGAAAATAAATGAATAATAACTTAAAATCACCGGTAAACATCCCGGCAGAAAAAATCCGTCCCTTTGAGGGACATCCTTATAAGGTTTTAGACAATGATGAGATGAACAATCTGATTGATAGTATTCAGCAGAAAGGTGTTATCTCACCGATTGTTGTAAGACCACTTGAAAACACAGCCGATGAATATGAGTTGATCTCAGGTCATCGCAGACTAAGAGCATCAGTAAAAGCAGGGCTGGAAACAGTACCTGCTTTAATTTATGCCGTCAGTCGTGATGAAGCGGCAATTATGCTCGTGGACAGCAATCTGCATCGAGAGCGTATTCTGCCGAGTGAACGAGCATTTGCTTACAAATTGAAGCTTGAAGCAATTAAAAGGCAAGGTGAAAGAACAGATTTAACTTCCCGACAAGTTGTCGGGAAGTTAGAGAGTGCAGACCTCATTTCAGAAACCGAAAGCGGCAGACAGGTACAAAGATATATCCGTCTGACTTATCTCATCCCCGAACTGCTCGATATGATGGATGAAGAAAAAATTGCTTTCTCTGTCGGTGTTGAACTTTCGTTCCTTGATGAGCAGATGCAGTATGACTTGCTCCGCATTATTGAGCAATATGAATGTACGCCTTCATATTCTCAGGCGTGGCATATGCACAAGGATTTCAATGCAGGCACACTTACTGCCGAAAGCATTGAAAACACACTCGCATCAGAAAAACCGAATCAGAAACCGATGTGCAAGGTGCCGATTGAAAAACTGCAGAAAATCGCACCTAAGGTTAAAGATAAAGACTTTGAAGATTTCGTGCTGAAGGCTTGCGAGCATTACTACAGATATCTTCAGCGACAGCGCAGTCGTAACCGTGACGCACGGTAATCCACACATTTGTATAGGAGGTAATATATGGGTAAAATTGATATAAATGATTTAAGCCACAATCCCGATTACTGTTTTGCGGCTTTGAAGCTCATTGAGCAGTTGTTCAGGGACGGGAAGATTCCCGAGTTTATGTTCCGCAATATCTTAAGTGAGTATGCGGATATTGTTGATGAAACTGAATTCGTCAAAGGCAACCACAACACTATAAAGGAGGAATGTGCATGATAAATTCTGATTTCGGTAAGCGCAGAGTTGTAATCTATGCCCGAGTTTCTACGGAGCACGAGGCACAGATTTCGGCTCTTGAAAATCAGGTGGATTGGTACAAGCCCATTTTGGCCGCAAGGCCCGAATGGGAGCTTGTCGGTCAGTATATTGACGAGGGTATCACGGGTACC
>JAFUQS010000009.1 GCA_017472225.1 Clostridia bacterium
AGTCAGGGGTCAGTAGTCAGTAGTCAGTAGTCAGGAGTCAGTAGTCAGTAGTCAGTAGACAGTAGTTAGGAAAACAACAAGGAGTCTGTAAAAAATAAACAATCATTAAAAAGAAAGAATAGCAGCGTAAAGAGGAATTCTCTTTCTGAAAGCAGCTTGTAGCGGGAGCGACTGTCGGACTATCGGTAGTGGAAAGGCAGACAAATAAATTAGACAATAGCAGACCTTACGGAACAAATTAAACCAAGCGGCTCATTTTATTAAGCGTTGTTTTAATTAGAGCTGTTCGGCAACCGAGCCGTGGTACAGCAGAACGGAGCAATCTGAAAATACCGATAAGAAGAAAGTTTGTTTTCTTATCCACGGTGAGCAGAAAAGAATACCGAGTAAAGGGTAGAATAAGTCTTACTCGGTATTTTTAGTTCTTGCGGAAGCTAATCAGCCGGCGTGCTTTTGCTTACTTTTGTCACAACCGACAAAAGTAAGAGCCCAAGCGGCTCGAGCGTACGGAGTTAAAGGAATAGATAAAACCTTGCCGTTTTTCACCACGGCACATAAAAGCGAAGGTAAATACACCTTAAGTAGTCAGGAGTCAGGAGACGACAAAACAAAAAAAGCATCTGAATTTTTAAACTCAGATGCCTTTTAATTTTCAGGTTATATCAATCTGTCTTGCGAGCGGAAGCCCGCATGGATTAGCCGCAGGCAAAGCCTTACTCAGCTCTCATGCCGATATATTCGCCCTCGTTCTTCATGGAGTCCATAGCAACTCTCATTGAATCAATAACGGCAGCGTCAACATCATCATATGTAACGCCAAGCTCCTTTGCAATCTTTGTGTCGATAAACACTTCAACATATTCGATTCTGGAAAGCTCAATGTAGTTAAGACCCGGCTCAAGACCCTGCTTTTCTGCAGCCTTCTGAAGGAAGTATGCATAAGCTCTGAACATGAATTCGGGAATGTGATAGAACTTTCTGTTGGGGAAGCCCATACCGATGTGCATCTTGGTCATGAGCTGCTTCCATGTGTAGTTAACAGTTCCCACGGGATAAGCATTTGCGCCAACATTCTTTTCAGCCGCACCGACAATTGCCTGACCAACCTGACGGGTGGTAAGAGCTGCTGTACCTCCCTTGGGCCAGAAGGTGATGGGACCCATACCGAGAAGCTTTTCAACATAAATGTTCCAGACAGGCTTTCTGCCCGGCTGAGCACCGAAGATGTAGGGAAGCTCAAGAACTGCAACGGACATCTTGTCATCAGCAAATGAGAAGGCTGCCTTTTCCTGTTCAACACGGCTTCTGATATACGGATGGATTTCCGTCAGCTTCATGTCGGGACGGATACGGTTGAGGTATGCAAAGTATGAGCCGAGGATAACTGCTTTTGTTACGCCTGCATTCTTTGCAATGGTGAGAAATCTCTTAACGGGATTGATGTTGTACTTTTCGTACTGGGGATAAACGGGTGCCGGGAATTCAACTCTTTCGTCAACACCTGCGGCGAAAACGAAACAGTCGCAACCATCCATAAGTGCGCCGATTTCTTCATCAGTCATTTCAATGAAGTTGCCGAAAACGATTTCCATTTCCTGGGGAATGTTTGCGCCCTTGGGAAGTCCGGGAAGTGCAATGGTTTTAACGCTGTGGCCTTTTTTGATGAATTCTTCTGCGGCAACTGAACCGAGAAGGCCTGTGCCGCCCACGATAAATACTTTCATTTTGTTCCTCCGTTTTGTTTTTTTATATTTGTGACATACTATTACTATTTTAGCATATCATTTATAAGACCGTCAAGAGAAAAAAACAAATTTCCGTATCATTTAGTTAACAATTGGATAACAAAATTAAAACAGATTGTAAAAAACATGATTTGCACCTTTTAAGTATCTCTAAGCTATGCTCTGTATACTGAAAGACGGAAAAGGAGGTAAATTTTCCATGAAAAACGAAAGGACAGTCCTTGTGTGTGTAACAGCTCAGGAATCATCACAGACCCTTGTCAGAGCAGGTAAGGCTATCGCTGAAAGGAACAAAGCCTCTCTTGAGGTTGTGTCTGTACTTCCCGTGATGAACTCAGACGGCAGGGTTAATCCTCAGATGATTGAAAAGCTTTACCGCACTGCGCAGAAGGAAGGCGGAGAAATGGCATTTTATTTCAGTGACGAGCCAATTCTCACCGTCAGCGCACACATTGCAAAAAGAAAGCCTCTTACCGTTGTTGTCGGCTTCCCCGGTGAAGAAAGCAATGATTTTGTTTTCACTCTCCATCTTCTTTTGCCGGAGATACCCATAAGCATGGTGGGAAAAGACGGGACAATTTATAATATGCTGCCCTATGAAGCGGTGCAGAGTGTGGGAACAAAATAAAACATAAAAGCCTTTGGCGGCTGCAAATTCACCTTGAATTCTGCAGCCCCATTTTTTTGTTAAAGCCAAAAAACAAAAAAACATTTACAAAATATCTTTAATCTGTTATTATCTAAACAAATTCATAAAAATCAGATCTCGCATTGTATTCAGGGAAATCCGGGTGAAAATCCCGGGCAACCGCCATTACCGTAATCAGACCTTGAGCTGTTAAGTCGGAATGCCTGGGCAGTGCAGTCATCAATTCGCTTTCGGGCAAGAGGGAAGGCGCATGACAATGTGAAATGCCTTGGCATAAAAGCGTCCTTTTCTCTGCCGGAAAAGGGCGTTTTTTTGCAGATAAATAAGAAAGGAAGGTAAAAATGAAGCTCGGTTTTAAAAGCGTACATCCCTTTGCGGCGTTTATGTTCTTTGTTTTCGCTTTTCTTTTTTCTGCTGCAACGGTACATCCCGTCACACTCATCCTGAGTCTGATTTCTGCAGCAGCTTATGATATTAAGCTTCAAGGAAAAAAAGCAGCCTCCTTTCTTTTGAAATTTATTCTGCCCCTTATTTTTCTCATAACGGTATTCAACGGAATTTTCAGCCATTACGGTGCAACAGCTCTGTTTAGCGTAAGCGGCACTGACTTTACTGCCGAAGCCTTCCTTTTCGGCTTTGCTTCCGCCATGAGAATTTCTGCCCTTCTCATCTGGCTTGATTGCTTCAATGAAATTATCACAAGTGACAAATTCATCTTTCTTTTCGGCAGAATTTCACCAAGACTCGCCCTGATTGTCTCCATGGTTCTGAGATTTATTCCACTCATCAGAAGTCAGGCAGCCGAAATTGCAAAAGCTGAAAATGGAATCGGTATTTCCCCCTCCTCAACACGCTTTACCGATAAAATGCTTAACGGCTCAAGACGGCTTTCCGTTCTTGTTTCCTGGACTCTTGAAAAAGGAATTGATACATCTGATTCCATGCGGGCAAGAGGCTACGGGCTTCACGGCAGAACCTCATATAACTGCTACACCTTTTCAGCAGGTGATATACTTATTGCTCTGCTTTCATTCGGAGCGATTATTCTCTCTCTTGCTTCAGGCGGAAAATTCACAGCAGCATATAATCCTGTTATTGAAATTGCAACCCCTGACGGATTTTCATTCATCTTAATTATTTTCTTTGCGGCAACACTGTTCATGCCGACTGTTATGGATTTAAAGGAGGAAAAAAGATGGTCAACTTCATAATCCGGGACTTGAATTTTTTTCTATCCCGATGAATCCCGTGCAGCATTGAAAGATATAAGCTTAGAAATTGAGCAGGGCGAATTTGTTGTAATCTGCGGTGAATCGGGAAGCGGAAAATCAACCCTTCTCCGCCACCTTAAGCCTGAGCTTACCCCGAAAGGAAAAATGGAGGGTGAAATTTTGTTTTTCGGCAAAAGCAGAAATGAATTTTCCCTGAAGGAATCTGCTTCAGATATAGGCTTTCTGCTTCAGAACACGGAATATTCACCCCCTTCCAGATGCTCGGAATGGGGCTTGTCGGATTTTTCTGCGGTCTTGTTTTTCACAAAAAAAGCTATGCCTCAAGCCGTATCGCCGTGAGTATAGTCGGCGGACTTTTATGCTTTGCGGTTTACGGACTCGTTGTTGATTCCTGCAGCGTGCTGATGATGGTCACCGAGTTCACACCTGAAGCAGTTTTAAGTGTTTATGCCTCGGGACTTACATTCAATGCGATTCACGGCATCACAACGGCAATACTTCTTTTTTTCATAAATAAGCCTATGACGGATAAATTCACGAGGCTCAGAAAAAAGTACGGTATTTTTGAATATGAATAAACAAAAAAGAACATCAGAGTCTCCCTTGGGCAGATCTCCGATGTTCTTTTATTTGCTTATAAATTATCTTCTGAATACTTCCTTGAAAATTTCAAGGCCTGAAATTTCCATAACCTTACTTGCAACCTTTGAGCAGGTTGTACCGAGTGCCTTGTTACCGACATCCATCATGTGAGCGTCCATACCGAAGACCATATCCTCTTTCTTGTGATACATACCGTCGATGATAAGGTCAACCATTTTGTCACAATCTGTGCTTACCATGTTCATTGCCTTTTCGCTTTTTGATGAGGATTCGCTCTGATTACGGAAAATATCTGTCTTTGTAAAGCCGGGGCAAACAAGACCGACATACATTTCGCCTCTGTGCTCCTCACGGACTGCATCTGTGAAGCTCTTAAGTGCAGCCTTACTTGCCGAATAAACGGAAGTGCCGGCAAGAGAGCAGAGAGCTGCTGAGGAAGCAACATTGATAATTGCTGAGCTTTCTGACTTCATGATAACAGGCATGAGAGCCTTCATTGAATAAACGCTGGAAAAGAAGTTGATTTCCATTGCCTTGTCCACTTCTTCAAGTGTATAGTTGGCAAAACGGTCAAACTTAGGAAGAATACCGGCATTATTGATGAGGATATCCGGCTGAATGTTTTCCTTTTTGAGTGTTTCTGCAAGCTCAAACCACTTTTCTTTTTCCGAAACATCGAAGGTATAGTAAGAGAAATTATCTGCCTTGTTGCCAAGCTCCTCTTTAAGTGCAGCAAGCTTTGATTCGGTTCTTGCAATACCGATAACCTTGCAGCCATGGTCCTTGATGAGTCTTATTGTAAGGTCCTTACCGATACCACTGGAAGCGCCTGAAAGGATAACTGTTTTGTAGTCAAACCACCATTTTTTCATAAGTACATTCCTCCGTTTTTTGCGGAAAATCAATTTCTTTTTCCTCCGCATAAATTCCTTAGTAAAAGCTTTAATCAACATATCATTTTTATAGTGCAAACTTGTTGCAAAGCAATGAACAAAAAATTAACGAATTCTGCAAACTGTTATTTGCATATGAATTAGTAGGCAGTAGGCAGTAGGCAGGAGTCAGTAGTCAGTAGACAGTAGTCAGTAGTCAGGAAAGGATAAAACAATAAGGAGTCTGCAAAAAAATAAACAATCATTTAAAAAGCAAGAAATACAACGTAAAAAGGAATTCTCTTTCTGAAAGCAGATTGTAGCGGGAGCGACTGTCGGACTATACGCTGTGGAAAGGCAGACAAATAAATTAGACAATAGCAGACCTTGCGGAACTAATTAAACCAAGCGGCTCAATTTATTGAGCGTTGTTTTAATTAGAGTTGTTCGGCAACCGAGCCGTGGTATGGCACAACGGAGCAATCTGAAAATACCGATAAGAAGAAACCTTGTTTCCTCATCCACGGTGAGCAGAAATGAATACCGAGTAAAGGGTAGAATAAGCCTGACTCGGTATTTTTAGTTTTTGCGGAAGTTAATCCACAAAAAAGCGTGCTTTTGCTTACTTTTGTCACAACCGACAAAAGTAAGAGCCCAAGCGGCTCGAGCGAACGGAGTCAGAGGAATAAATAAAACCTTGCCGTTTTTCACCACGGCACATAAAAGCGAAGTTAAATACACTTTAAGTGGTCAGAGTTCCTGTCCCCTGACTACTGTCTACTTTTAATCGTCTAATTTCCTCAAAGCTATTGACTTTTTCCTTAATTTGGATTATCATTTATTTTACACTAATATGTATTTATAGGAGGAAAATGTAATGGAAGTTATTCTTACACCAATTCTCGGCGGTCTTCTTCATATCGTCGATCTCTTCATGCAAATCATTCTCACGGTTGCTCTCGGCTTCGGTTGGGTTACCGGCCCCGCAACAGACGATCCTATAACCTTCCAGGATCCCGAAAATGTTCAGATGTCCTTCGTTCTCTGGGCAGATACTCACACCCGTTCAACAGCATTCAATCCCTATTGGCTTGAATGTGGCTTCGAAGACATTGACAACAGCGGTCTTGACTTTGATGCATTTGTAATTGCAGGTGACATTTCAGAATTCGGCGATGCTCCTTCCTATGAGCTTGTATGGGATGCAATTGCAGACAGCTCAATCGCTGACGAAACAGTTTTCCTTGCAACAGGTAACCATGATATCCGCCTTGCTTATGAAAGCCAGACAGAAATGATTATGACTAAGGAAAGCGAATATCTCGGTGTTGAAATTGATAAGCCCTATTATTCCTACGATGTAAACGGCTACACCTTCATTGTTATGGGTTCAGACGAATGGCAGTTTGAAAAGGCTATCATTTCTGACGAGCAGCTTGCATTCCTTGACAGTGAGATTACAAGAGCAACTGCAACAGGTAAGCCTGCATTCGTTATTTGCCATCAGCCTCTTGCCAATACCCACGGTCTCCCCGAAGTATGGGAAAACGGCGACCTCGGTGAAGATTCCGAAGCAGTGAAGGAAGTTCTTCTCAAGCATAAGAATGTATTCTTCCTTAACGGTCACCTTCATGACGGTGTTTATGAAAAGAGCCTTGAAGTATTCAACGAAGCAAACGGTGTTTACTCAATCAACATCCCCGCTTACGGTAAGGATAATGACTATGGTGAATGGAGCCAGACAGGTCTTGGCGACTATGTTGAGGTTTATGCTGACAGAGTTGTATTCACAGCAAGAGACTTCCAGGCCGGTCAGTCACTTGAAGGTATGACATACACCTTCTATCTTAAATAAGTAAAATAAAAATTGTTCCTTGAAGCACCTGCTTTACAGCAGGTGCTTCAGTTATATTTGCCCGACGGTGAGTTATGTTATATAGAAGGTCTTCCCTGGAGCAATCTTTTTTGTTTTATGAGGTGATTCTGTGAAGGTCGCAATAGTAGGGGAAAGAGATTCAAAAATATATAATCTCAATGAGGTCATACCGGAAAATACAAGCGAAGTTCTCTCCGGGGGAGCAAGAGGTATTGACATCTGCGCTAAGGAGTATGCAATTTCAGGGGGAATAAAATATTCCGGGTTTCTTACCGATTATAAAAAGTTCGGTAAATCAGCACCGTTGAAGCGCAATATGGAAATCCTTGCTTATGCGGATATGGTAATAGCCTTCCGGAACGGACAGGCAAAAGGCACACGGTTTGTTATTGATAACTGCCGCAAGCCGGGAAAAATATTAAAGTTACAGAACAGATGTTTTAATATCTGCATACACAAATACCCCAAGGATATAAGTGGTATTCAGGCTTTTTTCGGAAGCTTTTCAAAATGAACGGAAGTCGTGCTTGCGGTACAGAGCAATACCGGGTAAAATATGTAATGAAAAGGGGGGCTTCGGCTCCCTTTTTTATAAAAGTATGCAGATTGATACTTTTTGCCATGTAATAGTATCAATTTGCATATTGACTTTAGACTACGTTTATCATAAAATGGTATTGTCAGAAAAACAAAACCGGTTGAGTTAAGATTTTCAAAAGTAGGTGAAAGCAATGGACAAAATTGAAATTTTCTGGCTGGCGGCAACAATACTGTTGTTTGTTGTTGAAGCCGTAACGGTAAACTTAGTTTCCGTCTGGTTCGCTCTGGGTACTCTCGCTGCTCTGATTGCGGCACTTCTCGGCGCACAGCTCTGGCTGCAGATTGTAATTTTCTTTGCTGTTACGATTCTCACACTCATTGCCACACGGCCTCTTGTGAAGAAGTTTTTCAACAAGCAGCATCATGAGCCCACCAATGCAGATATGCTCATAGGCAAAATCTGTATCGTGACTCAGGACATTGACAATATCGCTGCCACAGGTGAAGCAAGCTGTTCAGGCAAAATCTGGACTGCTCGTTCCTTTACGGGGGACATCATCAAAAAAGGCTCAAAAGCCAAGGTACATTCAATCGAAGGTGTCAAGCTTATCGTTGAAGAAATTACCGAGGCTGAGTAAATACTTAATTTAAGAAAAGGAGAAAAAACTATGGAATTTATCATCCCTATCATCATCGTTCTTTTGCTTGTGGTTATTCTTGTAAGAAATATCCGCATTGTTCAGCAGGCAAAGGCTGTTGTTGTTGAACGCCTCGGCGCTTATCAGACAACATGGGGCGTTGGCATTCACTTCAAAATCCCCTTCATTGAGAAGGTTGCAAAAACAATCTCACTCAAGGAGCAGGTTGTTGATTTCCCGCCTCAGCCCGTTATCACAAAGGATAACGTAACCATGCAGATTGACACTGTTATCTATTTCCAGATTACAGACCCGAAGCTTTACACCTATGGTGTTGAGCATCCTCTCACAGCCATTGAAAACCTCACTGCAACAACTCTCCGTAACATCATCGGTGAGCTTGAGCTTGACCAGACTCTCACTTCAAGAGATATCATCAACTCAAAAATGCGTGGTATTCTTGACGAAGCTACCGATGCATGGGGCATCAAAATCAACAGAGTTGAGCTTAAAAACATTCTTCCTCCCAGAGAAATTCAGGATGCCATGGAAAAGCAGATGAAGGCTGAGCGTGAACGCCGTGAATCAATCCTCAAGGCAGAGGGTGAAAAGAAGTCCGCTATCCTTCTTGCAGAAGGTGAAAGAGAATCCGCAATTCTTCGTGCAGACGCTAAAAAGCAGGCTCAGATTCTTGAAGCAGAAGGTCAGGCAGCAGCCCTTATCAAGGTGCAGACCGCAACAGCAGAGGGTATCAAGCTTATCAAGGAAGCAGGCGCTTCAGAGGAGGTTATCAAGCTCAGAGCTCTTGATGCATTCTCAGCAGCAGCCGACGGCAAAGCAACAAAGATTATCATTCCCTCAGAAATTCAGGGCCTTGCAGGTCTTGCAACCTCCTTCAAGGAAGTTCTTACGGAACCGAAACAGTAATATTGAAAAGGGGGATTTCCAAAAAAGGAAATCCCCCTTGTCAACACTCAAAAAAATAGAATAGTTAAATATGAAAACCATTGTAAAAGCTGAACCGCTGATACAATGGTTTTTATAGTTATTGATTCTTTTATCTTTTCCTGACTGCTGTCTGCTTAAAGTGTATTTAACTTCGCTTTTATGTACCGTGGTGATGAACGGTAAGGTTTTATCTGTTCCTCTGAATCCGTACGCTCGAGCCGCTTGGGCTCTTACTTTTGTCAAGCGTGACAAAAGTAAGCAAAAGCACGCATTTGGCGGATTAACCTCCGCAAGAACTAAAAATACCGAGTAAAGCTTATGCTATCCTTTACTCGGTATTCTTTTCTGCTCACCGTGGATAAGAAAACAAGGTTTCTTCTTATCGGTATTTTCAGATTGCTCTGTTCTGCCATACCACGGTTCGTTTGCCGAACAGCTCTAATTAAAACAACGCTCAATAAAATGAGCCGCTTGGTTTAATTTGTTCCGTAAGGTCTGTTATTGTCTAATTTATTTGTGTGCCTTTCCACTGCCTGTAGTCCGACAGTCGCTCCCGCTACAATCTGCTTTCTGAAAGAGAATTCCTTTTTATGTTGTTATTCTCGTCTTTTTTACCGACTGCTCCAAGCAGACTCCTCCACCGCTAAAGCGGTTCCCCTCCTCTAAAGAGAAGGCTTTTCCTGTCTCCTGACTACTGACTACTGTCTACTGACGCCTGACGCCTGACCCCTGACTACTGTCTACCGACTACTGACTACTAAACTTGTCCCGCTGCGAAAACAACAAACGAAGGTGGGAAGAAGCTTTATAAAAAGCAACCGATTACGGGATTTATTATAAGTAATAAAAAAGCAGAAGCCGGGGCGCTTCGTAGTTTGTTGTTGAAGGCGGACTAACGGTATATTATAAAAATAAAAAGCCGTGTCTACAAAAAAGCGTGCTTTTGCTTACTTTTGTCACAACCGATAAAAGTAAGTGCTCAAGCGGCATGAGCGTACGGAGTCAAAGGAATAAATAAAGCCTTGCCGTTTAACACCACGGCACTTAAAAGCGGAGTTAAATACACCTTAAGTAGTCAGCGCCCCCAGTCCGCTCCATATCACACATAAAAAAGCTTCCCCGAAATTACTCGGGGAAGCTTAACTGTTTTATTTCATCAGTCTTCTGATAACAGCTTCGCAGTCTGCTTCGTTCATGATCTTCGGAACGGGATAAAGGGGATTGCCCTCTTTAAGTGCACGCTTAACGATTGTGGGAATATCCTCATCCTTGATGCAGTCAAACTTGTCGGGAATATTCATGTTTCTGTTAAGAGTCTTGATAGCTTCAATGAAGGCTTCTGCCTTTTCCTTGTCTGTGCCGTCAGTTTTTACACCGGCAACAACAGCAAGCTTTGCAAGACGGGCGTGTGCGCTTTCGCCGAAATATTCAAGAACATAAGGAAGAATAACAGCGTTTGCAAGGCCGTGGGGGATACCGTAATAACCGCCAAGGTTGTGAGCAATTGCATGAACATAGCCTACATAAGCTCTTGTGAATGCCATACCTGCATAGAAGGAAGCCTTGAGCATTGCCTCTCTTGCTTCGATATCCTTGCCGTCGTTGTATGCTTTTTCGATGTTATCAAAAATCATCTTTGTTGCTTTTTCTGCATAAGCCTCTGTTGACTTTACATTACTTCTGCCGATGTAAGCCTCAACTGCATGAGTGAGAGCGTCCATACCTGTTGTTGAAGTAATATGAGGGGGAAGACCTACTGTAAGCTCAGGGTCGAGAACTGCATATTTGGGTCTGAGCTTCGGGTCGTTGATAGCGTTCTTTTCGTGAGTTTCGGGGTCGCTGACAACTGCTGCAACAGTAACCTCAGAGCCTGTACCCGCTGTTGTGGGAACTGCAAACAGGGGAGGAAGCTTGTGCCATACCTTGAGAGTACCACGCATTTTCTTAACAGGTGTTTTCGGATTTGTAACTCTTGCTGCTGCTGCCTTTGCACAGTCCATCGGTGAGCCGCCGCCGAAGGCTATGATACCTTCACAGCCGTTGTCAAGATAAAGCTGTCTTGCGTCCTCGATGTTCTGGATTGAGGGGTTGGGCTGAGTGCCGTCATAAACTGCATATTCAACGCCTGCCTTGTCAAGCTCCTCAAAAAGAGGGTCAAGAAGGTGAATACCCATAAGTCCCTTATCTGTTACAACAAGAACCTTTTTAAGTCCCTTGCTCTTGATGAATTCGGGAAGCTGACGGATTGCACCGGGGCCTTCAAGAAGCTGAGGCTCGGACCAGTCAAAAATGAACATTGCATACTTAAAAACAGTCTGGAATGTTCTGTAATATGCCTTTTTCAATTGCCACATAAAAATCTTCCTTTCAAGGTTTTATTTATCTTTTAAATAATACTATCATTTTCCTTTTATTTCAAGGCTTAAATGTAAACTTTATATATTTTTATTTCCATGTTGCGACTTTTTTCATGAAAAATATGGATAAAATAAAACTCAGAAGGAAAAGTTTGCCATAAGCTCAGATTTATGGTACAATATAAAACAATCGAAAAATTTATGTATTACTGACTGAGGAAGTGATAAATATGATTAGTACCAACAATGTTACTCTGCAATATGGCGGCAGAGAGCTTTTCAAAAGCGTTTCAATCAACTTCACAAAGGGCAACTGCTATGGTCTCATCGGCGCAAACGGTGCCGGTAAAAGTACCTTTCTGAAAATTCTTTCCGGTGAAATTGAGCCTAACAAGGGCTATGTCACAATCACACCGGGTGAAAGACTTTCCGTTTTGAAGCAGGACCATTATGCCTTTGATGAATATGATGTAATCCGCACCGTTCTCATGGGCAATCCCAAGCTTGTTGAAATTATGGATGCCAAGGAGGAGCTCTACGCAAAAGAGGAGTTTACCGAGGAAGACGGTATCCGTATCAGTGAGCTTGAAGAGGAATTTGCGGAAATGGACGGCTGGAGTGCGGAAAGCGATGCGGAAATTCTGCTCAACGCTCTCGGTATTCACAATGAGTTCCATTATTCACTCATGAAGGAGCTGACAGGTGAGCAGAAGGTTAAGGTGCTTCTTGCTCAGGCTCTTTTCGGAAACCCTGATATTCTTCTTCTTGACGAGCCGACAAACCATCTTGATGTTGCGGCTATCAATTGGCTTGAAGAATTCCTTATGAATTTTGAAAATACAGTTATCGTTGTCAGCCATGACAGACATTTTCTCAACAAGGTCTGCACCCATATTGCAGACTGTGACTTCGGCAAAATCACAATGTATGTCGGCAACTACGACTTCTGGTATGAATACACACAGATGGCACAGCGTCAGCTTCGTGAGCAGAACAAGAAGACCGAAGCCAAGATGAAGGAGCTGCAGGAGTTTATTGCACGCTTCAGCGCAAACGCTTCAAAGTCAAAGCAGGCAACAAGCAGAAAGAAATTGCTTGATAACCTTGTGCTTGAGGATATGCCTGTTTCTTCAAGACGCTTCCCCTTTGTTGAATTCAAGCCGGACAGAGAAATCGGCAACGATATGCTCATTGTTGAAGGACTTTCAAAAACAATTGGTGACAGAAAGGTACTTGACAATGTTTCCTTCACTATCAGACCCAATGAAAAGGTTGCTTTTGTCGGCACAGATGCTGTTGCAAAAACAACATTCTTCAAAATTCTTATGGGTGAGCTTGAGCCTGATGAGGGTAGCTTCAAGTGGGGTATTACCACCTCACAGGCATACTTCCCTGCAGATAACTCTGCTTTCTTTGACGGCGTTGAAGAAAGTCTTATCGATTGGGTGAGAAGATACTCTGACCTGCAGTTTGAAACGGATGTAAGAGGCTGGCTCGGCAGACTTATGTTCTCAGGTGAAGAAGCAACAAAAATGGCAAAGGTGCTTTCCGGTGGTGAAAGGGTACGCTGTATGCTTTGCAAAATGATGCTCAGCGGTGCAAATGTACTCATTCTTGATGAACCGACAAACCACCTTGACCTGGAATCAATAACGGCACTTAACAATGCACTCATAAGATTCAAGGGCTCACTTCTTTTCACCTCACACGACCATCAGTTTGTTCAGTCAATTGCGGACAGAATCATTGAATTCAGACCCGACGGACTTTATGACAAGAAGGAAACCTATGACGAATTCCTCGAAAACAATGAGCTGCTTATTACCAAATAAGTAATCGAAACCATTTATCCATCGGTCAATAAATTCAGAATTCTCTCATTTCACTTTCACATCTTAAATAAAGAAAGGAATAAATCAATGACATATGTAATCGGTGATATACACGGAAATAAAGAAAAGTACGATGCAATGCTTGAAAAGCTCAGCCCGAAGGACACAGATGCTGTTTTTGTTCTCGGTGATGTGATTGACATCGGTGATGACGGCATTGCAATTTTACAGGATATGATGTACAGAGCTAATGTTTATCCCGTTCTCGGTGAGCACGAATATATGGCAAAAAAATTTCTGCCCGTTATCGCAGAAAAGGGCAGTGCTGAAAAGGCTCTTGCAGCTCTTGAGGGCGAAGAAAAGGAACAGCTTGCAAAATGGCTCACCATGAAAAGCGAAAAAACAATTGCCGATTTTCTCTCACTTGACGAGGAGGGCAGAGAGGCTGTACTTGATTATTTTTCTGAATTCACACCTTATGAAGAATTGGAGGAGGGCGGAAAAACCTTTGTTCTTGCCCATGCCGGCATAAATAATTTTGATGAGGGCAAGAGTCTTGAGGATTACAGCGAGGAGGATTTTGTTTTTGCAAAAACAGATTATAACACTCCGTGCTTTTCAGATAAATATCTTGTAACAGCACACACCCCCACAGTTGCCATCGGCAAAGAATTTGCCGGCAAGGTTTACAGCAAAAAAAGACACGTTGCAATTGATTGCGGCTGTGGCTACGGAGGCAGACTTGCAGCGGTATGCCTGAACCCGTTGAAGGTGTTCTATTGCTGAAAATAATGGCTTTGCAGCGGGCAATATCATTATTTATATAAATAATTTTATAATAACAAAGAGCCATCTTTCCCGATAAGGGTAAGGTGGCTCAATTTGTTTTGTTATAATGCCCTTAAGGGGCAAGGCGATGCTTTTTTAAGCATCCGGAAAGAGCTTTTACTTATTTTGCAAGTGCGCCGATTTCAAGCATGAATCCGCCAATCTGTGCGCCGAATTCCGGTGCGCCGTCCATGATAAGGCGGCCTGCCTTTGTTGCTTCAAGCATATCGTCGATACTCATAAGAATACCGAGTGCGCTGTCAAGGTTGTTGAAGCGGAGAGTGAAGAACGGCATTGCTCTCTTGTATTCACCACGACCTGCTCTTGACTTACCTGCTTTGATTCTGAGATATGCAGAAATCTGAGGATAACCGTCAACTGCAAAAGCATAAACACGGTCGGGACTCTTTGAAGTCCAGTCTCTGATTTCAGGATGTCCCATTTTGTTAAGCTGGCTGATACCGCTGGAAAGAAGATAGAAATAGCACTTAACAAGAAGCTCCTTTGTTTCTTCGTCCTTGGGAGGCTCTGTTGCACCGAGAAGACTTGCCATTTTAAGAAGAACCATTACGAAGGAAACAAGTGTGCCTGCGTGCTTGATACCCTTGATTTTGGGAATACCGGCAGGGGTAATCTTGCCCTTGAAGAAATCGTTGAGATTTTCAACGCTCTTGAATTCAAGCTCAATGTGGGGATCTTCTGTAAGACAGGTGTGAACGAGCCATTCGCCTGAGTTCACAACAAAGTGCATACCTTGCTTGCCACCCTCTGCATCGGGGTCAAGGCAGCTTACCTGAATTACTGCGTGTGCATTTTCAAACTTCTTTTTAAGGGAGGGTACATCGTTTGCGATAACCTTTACAAGCGGCAAAGCAGCATTGAGAAAGATTTTATTTGAATATAAGGCTTCCTTTGTATGAGCCATATCGTTTGCCTCCTTGTATTATTAGAATTCGTCGTCCCAGTTGTCGTCTTCTTCGAAGTCCATGTTCATTACTTCACGAACAGCAGCTACGATACCGTTTGTATCAATGCCGACCTCGGACATAATATCTTCGTGAAGGCCGATGGGAGCGAACTTATCCTGATGACCGAGCATCTTGAATGCACAGCCCTTACCTGCCTGAGCCATAACCTCAGCAACTGCTGAGCCGAGACCGCCGATAACACTGTGGTCTTCAACTGTGATGATTCTTCTTGTGTCCATAACAGCCTTGATGATAGCTTCCTTATCGATGGGCTTGATTGTGTGCATATTGAGAACACGAACCTTAAGTCCGTCAGCATTTTCAAGGAAGTTTGCTGCCTGAAGAGCCTGGAATGCACAAGAACCGCAAGCGATAACGGTGATATCTGTACCTTCGTGAAGCTCAACTGCCTTACCAACCTCAAAGCCATAATCTGTGTCGGAATAAAGAACACGGTCAAAGCCACGGTTGATACGGATATAGAAGGGACCTTCTGTGTTATAAGCTGCCTTAACTGCGTTTGCTGTTTCGTAGCCGTCAGCGGGAACGATGACAGTAAGGTTGGGCATTGCTCTTGTGATTGCAAGGTCAGTGATTGCATGGTGTGTTGAACCTGCCTGACCGAAGGAGGTACCTGCATGTGTTGCAATGATTTTTGCATTTACATTCTGATAGCAGATATCTGTGTGGAGCTGATCGCAGGCTCTCATTGATGTGAAGGCGGAGAAGCCTGACATGAAGGGGATAAGACCTGCTCTTGCCATACCTGCGCCAACACCGAACATATCCTGTTCAGCAATACCTACATTGAAAACTCTTTCGGGGCAAACCTTGAGAACGTCACCTAATTTTGTTGACTTTGCAAGGTCGGGAGTGATTGCAACAACCTTGGGGTCATTGATGATAATGTCAGCAAGAGTCTTGCCGTAAATTTCAGCTGTTGAAATTGAAGTCTGGTCAACTGCGTTATATACAAATCCGCCTGCCATAATTATTTGCCCTCCTTTTCTGCACGAGCGCAGCGTGCCTTGTAGTCTTCTTCAAGCTCTTTGTTGAACTTTTCGAAAAGTGCATCATCAATTGCACCGTAGTGCCAGAGATAATCGCCTTCCATAGTCTTGACACCGGCACCCTTCTTTGTATCCATAAGAATACATGTGGGAGCGCAGGGTTCCTTTGATCTTTCAATTGCGGCATCGATAGCTTCACAAAGCTCGCCGATGTTGTTACCGTCAACGCAGATTGTGTTGAAGCCGAAGGCCTTCATCTTGTCCGCAAGGGGTTCAAGCTTCATAACCTCTTCTGTGGGGCCGTCGATCATGCAATGGTTACGGTCGATGAAAACGATACAGTTGGAAAGGTTATAGTGGTTGATTGTCATAAAGCCTTCCCAGTTTGAGCCTTCGCCAAGCTCACCGTCACCTGTTACGATGTATGTAAGGTAATCCTTGCCGAGAACTCTTGCTGCGAGTGCTGTACCTGCTGCGATTGATGCACCGTGGCCGAGTGAGCCTGTTGATGCGTCAACGCCGATAACCTTGTTTGAGTCAAGGTGCATACCCATTTTTGAACCTGAAAGGTTAAAGGTTTTGAGAGATTCAACATCGTTGAAGCCCTTGTCACAAAGTACGGGAGCGTAAGCAATTGCTGCGTGACCCTTTGAAAGGATAAAACGGTCTCTGTCTTCCCACTTAGGATCGTCAACCTTGATGTTGAGATACTTGTGGTAGAGAACGGTAAGAAGGTCAAGAACACTCATACCGCCGCCGAGATGTCCGCTGCCTGCCCATACAGTTGTCTGTATAGTAAGCTTACGAAGCTCGAAAGCCTTCTTTTCAAGGGCAAGCCATTCTTTTTTTGAAAGTGGCATAATAATTTCCTCCATATTTTAATTTTTAATTTAACACCCTGATTTCAGGGTATAAGTTACATTTTTATCAGCCGAAGATATCCGGGTGATTTTTGGCTACGATGCCGAAGCATTCTTCAGCAACCTCAATTGTGTGCTTGATATCCTTATCGGAAAGAGCAGCATTGATGAAGTGGTTGTGGTGAGAAGCAAGGAAGATACCTCTTGATACCATTTCAGCAATCCATTCCTGATGAAGAAGCATACTGTCATCGTTGCCTATTCTCAGATAGAACAATGCGGGAGCACCTGAAACAACAAGGTCGATGCCGTGTTCTGCACCGGCTTTAACAAGACCGTTGCAAAGCTTTTCGCCCTTCTTTTTGAACAGGGTGGGAATGTCAAGCTCCTTCATTTTGTTGATGTTTGCAATACAGGCTGCAAAAGGAACGGCTGAAAGCCAGTATGAGCCTGTGTATGCAAGTGAGCTCATTGCGCCCTTGAGGAATTCCTTGCCGCAGAGAGCTGACATATTGTAGCCGTTGGCAAGTGCCTTGCAGAAGCAGATAAGGTCAGCCTCAAAGCCGAAGAAATGGTCTGAGCCCTTAAGGTCAAGACGGAAGCCTGCACGAACATCGTCAACGATAAGAACGATGTCATTCTTTGTGCAGATTTCTCTTACCTGCTGCCAGAAGCCCTTTTCGGGGAAGGCATTATCGTGGAAGTTGCCGTGGTCATAGGGCTGAGCGATGATACAGGCAATTTCATTTTTATTTTCTTCAATTGTTTTTTCAAGAAGGGGGATATCGTTCCAGGGGAGCATAATGTTGTTTGCAACATCCTCGGGAAGAACGCCCGGATAGTCAATTTTCTGGCACCAGGGTGAAACACCGTGATAGTAGCCGGAGAACATAATAACTTTCTTTCTGTGTGTATATGCTCTTGCGCACATAATTGCGCCCTGAGTTGCGTCGTTACCGTTCTTTGCAAAGAATGCCCAGTCGGCAGAAGCAACAGTATCAACAAGAAGCTCTGCACATTCAAGCATAACCTTACCGGGCTGTGTTGTGCAGTTACCGAGAGCAATCTGCTTCATAGCTGCAGCGTCAACATCCGGGTCGCAGTAACCGAGAACATTGGGGCCGTAAGCACACATATAGTCGATGTACTTGTTGCCGTCAACGTCCCATACGTATGTACCCTTTGCCTTTTCGGCAAACATGGGCCACTTTGAAACGGGAATGAACTGACCTTCAGCGGGGCCGAGGTGACCGTAGATACCTGAAGGAATTACCTTGGTTGCTCTTGAAAACATTTCTCTGCTTTTGTCTGTTTTGTATACAGGAAAACTCATTGTAATACCTCCTTATGCAAGATAGAGTGCAACTCTGTCAAGAATTCTGTTTACATTGTCAATCATATTGATCTGACCGTGCATTTCAACAAGACCTTCACCAACAGCAGCAATAGCATTGATATTGCCGTCGAAAAGATCTCTTGCGGTACGGATATCGCAGAACTGCATCTGTGAACGGAAAGCCTCGGGCTTTTGCTTGATTGTTACCATATGGCTGTCCTTGACACGGATTGTTGCGCCTACGCAGTCCTTGATTGAAACATCAATGATACCGTCGGGAATAAGAGAAGCACTGAATTTGCCGATTTCATCGTTGTTGCCGATTTGTGAAAGGGCAACGGTGATAACATAGAACATAAGCTTTGTGCTGATTTCAAAGAACTTTTCGTCTTTAAGGTCCTCCGGTGTTGCTCTCAGATACTTTGAAAGGATATCTGTGAGAGGAATAAACTTCTTGAGAAGGAAGCCGACCTTTGAAAAGCCTTTTGAGGGGAGTGCAGAGCCTGTTCCGTCAACCATTGCGTTGAATTTTTCAGGTGTGGAGAAGGGGAGAAGAACATCGCAGTCCTTTGTGCCCTGTTCCATTCTGCATCTGCCGTTTTTGAAGGTAAGGGTTGCGCTGGGGCCGCCTGTAACTTCAAGACCGACGGAAACGGGCTTCTTTGTCTTTACGAGGTCACTTGCAGCCTTGTCAAGCTCGCAAAGGTTTTCGATAGCACCGAGAACAGCATACATATTGATATATGCCAGGGTTTTTGCATCTGTCATCATATTATAATCCTCCTTTGTGTGAGCAGTGGCTCACCTTCGGTAGTGAGCATCCGCTAAATCTATACTGAATTATTTTAACAAAATATCCTCTTTATGTCAATGCTTATGTGAGTTTATAACAAAAAATTAAGATGTTAATTTCTTTTTTAAGATAAAATGCACCTTATCGGCATCAGATAGACTGTCTAACGGCAAAGTGCTTTTTTTATGGGGCTTTTTATATTCAGGTGTATTTTCGCCCCGCTTTTAAGAACTCGGTATTTTAATTTTGAGGTTTCAGCTTTTCCTCTGTGTCCGTACGCTCGTGCCGCTTGGGCACTTCCTTTGTCCTGAGCGACAAAGGAAGCAAAGCGCTCTTCGGGGGCTGTGGGTCAGCACTATTTTTGCATAAAGAGAACTTCTTTATCTTTACGCTCTTCTGCGTCACAAATATTGACTTGTAGGTTTTCTTGAATGTTCATTGAATGATTTAAAGTTTGCCTCACTTAAAATTGATTTCCAATCTTTGCGCCGCATTGCCATCATCTCACACGGCGTTGTCACTATATAATTTACAGATGTGCAATGTAAATTTATGTTGAGATAATCTTTAATAATGATAATTCCGGATTTTGATATTTTATAAGAATAAAAATTGTCTCAAGACTTGACAAGGTCCTTTTTCAGTGCTACAATTGAGCCAACATATGAATATTACTGGGGGTGCTGATTTTTCGGCTGAGATTATACCCATAACCTGATTCGGATAATACCGACGTAGGCTAAGTAAAGAATGCTGTTATTTCCACCCGTAATTCCGACGAGGTGGCTTTTTTTATTTGCCGGCAAGCAGCTTTCGTTATTCATAATCACCGTAAGAATGTTCATATGTAATTATGTTAAAGAATATATAGGAGTGTGTTTTTATGACAGCAAGTGTTGCAATTCAGGTTCTGCCTCAGGTGGATTCAACCGAAAAGCTTATTGAAATTGTGGATGCGGTTATCGATTATATCGCTTCAACAGGATATAACTATTATGTCGGTCCTTTTGAAACCACAATTGAGGGCGAGAGCTATGACGAGCTTATGGAAATTGTGAAAAACTGTCAGAAGGTTGCAATTGAAAAGGGCTGTGACAGCGTTTCGGCTTATGTCAAAATCAGCTATAAACCGGAAGGCGGTGTGCTTACAATTGACCAGAAGGTTACAAAGCATCACAAATAAGGCGGCGCCTGTTATCTCTCTTGCAGTGCTGGCGGCACTCTGGCTTTTTGTCAGTGAAGGCGGAATTGTTCCCGCATATATGCTTCCGTCACCCGTTGAGGTTGTGAAGGCATTTGTGAATGATTTCGATATTCTTTGCTCTCACGCCGCAGTTACAATGCAAGAGGCAGTCTACGGCCTTTTAATCGGTACGGCACTTGCTTTTGTTATTGCCGTGCTGATGGACAGATTTGCTTTTCTTCACAAGGCACTTTACCCCATACTTGTCATTACTCAGACTATACCCACAATCGCAATTGCACCACTTCTGGTGTTGTGGATGGGCTTTTCAATGGCGCCCAAAATTACCCTTGTTGTGCTGACAACCTTTTTCCCGATTGCCATTTCTTTGCTTGATGGCTTTCAGAGCGCAGACATCGATGAAATCAACCTTATACGCAGTATGGGCGGCACAAGGGCACAGATTTTTCTGCACGTTAAATTGCCCGGTGCCGTGGAGCAGTTTTTTTCAGGTCTTAAGGTATCCGCATCATATTCAATTGTCGGTGCGGTTATTTCCGAATGGCTCGGCGGCTTTGAAGGGCTCGGCGTATATATGACAAGGGTGAAAAAGGCATATGCCTTTGACAAGATGTTTGCCGTTATTATTCTTATCTCTGTTGTGTCGCTTTTGCTTATGGCACTTGTGGCACTTCTGAAAAGAACAGCAATGCCCTATAAGAGGAGCAGGCAGTAGTCAGGGTGTGGAGAACCTTAATTCTGCATTCATAGAAAGATGCTCAGAAAGGAAAATTATGAAAAAGATAATATCACTTTTACTTGCAGTCACTGTTCTTTTTGCTTTTACCGCCTGCGGTGCGGAAAAACAGAACGGGGATGAGCTTTCTGAAATTACGGTTTGTCTTGACTGGACACCGAATACAAATCATACAGGCTTTTTTGTTGCCGATAAGCTTGGTTATTACGAGCAGGCGGGCATCAAGGTGAGTATTGTTCAGCCGCCGGAAGACGGCGCAGAGCTTATGACGGCATCGGGACAGGCTCAGTTCGGAATATCCTTCCAGGATTCACTTGCACCCTTGTTTGCCTGTGATGAGCCTATGGAAATTACGGCTGTTTCTGCAATTATTCAGCATAATACCTCAGGAATTATATCCCGTAAGGGTGAGGGTATGGATACCCCCAAGGGACTTGAAGGCAAAAGCTATTCAACCTGGAACGGACCTGTTGAGCTTGCAATAATTGAAACCGTTATGGAAAATGACGGCGGTGATTTTGCAAAGCTTGAGCTTATTCCAAATGTTGTTACAAACGAAGCTGAGGCACTCAGAAACAAGGATACCGACGCTATCTGGATTTTCTATGCATGGGCAGGTGTTGCCTGTGAGGTTGCAGAGCTTGAATTTGATTATTTCGATTTTATCGATATCAATCCCGTTTTCGATTATTACACACCGGTTATTATTGCTAATAACAAATACCTCAGCGAAAATCCGGAAACGGCAAAGGCTTTTCTTGAAGCAACAAAGAAGGGCTACGAATACGCAATTGAAAATCCTCAGGAGGCTGCAGAAATACTTATTGAAGGGGATACAACCGGCTCACTCAAGGATTCTGTTGAGCTTGTTACGGAAAGTCAGAAGTGGATTTCCCGTCAGTATACAGCCGATGCTGAGTCATGGGGTGTGTTTGATTCCGAAAGATGGAACAGCTTTTATGCCTGGCTTTGGGAAAAAGGACTTATTGGAAAGGAAATTCCCGAAAACACAGGCTTCACCAATGATTTTATAAAATAAGGGTTGATGTTTTTATGGCTAAACTCAGGGCAGAAAATATAACAATGGGCTTTGACGGCGAACGGGTAATTGAAGATATATCTCTGAAGCTGAACGAGGGAGAAATTGTTTCTCTTTTAGGAGTCAGCGGAAGCGGTAAAACAACCCTTTTCAATGTTCTGTCAGGTCTGTATTCTCCCGAAAGCGGCAAGGTTTATCTTGACGGAGAGGACATAACGGGCAAGGCAGGCAAAATCAGTTATATGCTTCAGAAGGATCTGCTTTTGCCTCACTATACAATTATAGATAATGTTTCTCTGCCTCTTGTGATAAAGGGCGAAAAGAAAAAAACGGCAAGAGAAAAGGCAATGCCTTATTTTGCCGAGTTCGGTCTTGAGGGTACTCAGAAAAAGTATCCCGGTGAGCTTTCCGGCGGTATGAGGCAAAGGGCGGCGCTTCTGCGCACCTATCTCAGCTCTGAGGGTGTTGCACTTCTTGACGAGCCCTTCAGTGCACTTGATACTATTACCAAAAGTGCAATTCACACATGGTATCTTGATATAATGAAAAAAATCAACCTTTCAACAATTTTCGTCACCCACGATATTGATGAGGCGATTCTGCTGTCAGACAGAATTTATATTCTTTCGGGTAAGCCGGGCAGAATAACTGATGAAATTGAAATCACTCTGCCAAAGCCGAGGTCAAACAAAGATGTGATGACAGAGGCATTCATTTCATATAAAAGACTGATTGCAGAAAAAATTGCTTTTGAATTTTAAAAAAATACCGCCGACGGGCGGTATTTTTTTGTCAAGCGGCAGAATACTATAACAGGGTGATAATATGAGTGACAAAAAACAAAAGGATCCGTATAACTTTGAAAAAATCGAAGACGGACTGCAGAAGCGATACAAGGTGATTATCTCAAAGCGCAAGGCGTTCAAGAAAAAGGAGAAGAACAAAAAGCAGTAGGCTTTGTGATTTTGCCAAAAAAGAAACGGGCTGTAAAAACGCAAGCTTTTACAGCCCGTTTTGTTATCTTTTTCTGACTACTGACTACTGCCCCACTGACCGCTACGGACTATTTTCTCAATGCTTTAATGGTTGATTTTTTACAGTTCAGATATTTTCGCTTCCAATTTTTGAACAAACTGACCAACAAAATATCCGTCAATAAAACGATGATTAACATCAAGGGTCATATTTATAATATATTTACCGTTCTGTTCTGTATATTTGCCCCATACAAGTATAGGGGCAGTATCATCTTTTAATTTTGGGTCAGTGTAATCACGCTCATTGGAACACATTGTAATATCTGCCCATGGGATACAGGAATAAATAATCTGCGATTCTCTCAAGCCGCCAAGTGAATAAACAGATAAAGGATTATCCTCACTCTCCTTACGGGCATTTGTTGCGAAATCAATAATACTGCCTTCGCAAGGAAGCGATACCATGTGAAAGCTTGTTGCGTTTTTCTTTAAATCCGTAAAGCATGGTACACGACGGTCAATTTTATATACCTTATTATCTTCCGTTTCCAACAAGAATTCCTCTGTCTCGTTTATTGCCTGAGTGCATAAATATATAAGTGAATAATAAAAGGATATTTTAGTTTTTCGTGTGAAAGCAAGAAGATTAGTCACATCAATATTAAATGCTACGCAATAATGCGGTGTTGCAATTTTTGAATAAAATTCAAAATGTTCTTTTCTTTCCCATTGATTTACATCTATTTCCGTTCTCATTTGTTTACCTCACAAATTCTTATTTATCAAATTGATTATACCACAAAACAAAAATTTTTCAATGATGCATCGACTTTGTCGGTATGATGTTATGCTTCGGATAATGATGTTGCTCCGATTGCTGCAATAATGCGATTTTTGTCAAAAATCATCAGCGAAGCGACATTATTCACAAAGTGAACAGTATGGGCGCAGCCAACATCATTTGCCAAGGGCAAACATAAATAAAAAAGGAACCTTCGTCTTACTGACAAAAGTTCCTTCTTGTGGTGACCCGGACGGGAATCGAACCCGTGTTACCGCCGTGAAAGGGCGGTGTCTTAACCGCTTGACCACCGGGCCTTATATGTAAAAGAGGATGGACCGCGTATCCAACACTCTTTATTGTAAAACTGGTAGCGGCAGTGGGATTCGAACCTACGACCAATCGGGTATGAACCGAGTACTCTAGCCAACTGAGCTATGCCGCCATATCTTCGCCGCTGTTCACAACGCTTGGATATTATATTATATAAAAAAGGTTTTGTCAATACTTTTTTGAAAGTTTTTTCGATTTTTTTCTAAAAAATATCGGCACCTTATTTTTCACTTTTTTCTGAGCTTACGGAAGAAATCTGAAAGAAGCTGCTGCGCCTCGGATTCCATATATCCGCCGATGATTTTCGGTCTGTGGCCAAGAGATAAATCCGTAAGATTGCAAAGACCGCCCATGCAACCTGCCTTTTCATCGTATGCACCGAAAATACAGGTGTCAATTCTTGAATTTATGATTGCGCCCGTACACATGGAGCAGGGCTCAAGAGTGACATACATCGTGCAGTCTTCAAGCCGCCATGAATTCAATGCCCGGCACGCTTCGTTGACAGCTTCAATTTCCGCATGGCAAAGGGCGTTTTGCTGTTCCTCTCTTTTATTATAACCCTTGCCGATTACTTTATCCTTATAAACTATAACAGCACCCACGGGGACCTCACCGGCTGCAAGAGCTTTCTGAGCCTGTTCAAGGGCGAGGGACATATATTCCTGATTTTTTTCCATTTTTTGTGTCTCCTCAGGATGCCGAATAGGTTGAAATATAGGTGATTGTGATGAAAAGCATATATATCATTGCAGCTATCATTGTGGGAGAAAGAAGATAGTATTTCACACATTCACCCGTTGAAAGCTCTGTTGAGTTTTTTCTGAGGGGTATATTCCTAGTCTTTTTGTTGAAAATGATAAACGCAAAAATTCCGGCACCGATAAGGATATAAACAAGCAGTCCGTAAACGGTGTTGAGCGTTTCCTCGGGAACAACATCAAAAAGATAGGTGACGGAAACGGAAATAAGGTTGTTGAAAAGGTGGATTAAAATGCCTGTCCAGAGAGAGTTTGTTTTAACCGAAAAATAACCGAGTCCGAAGCCTGCAATAAGAGCAAAGGGTGCCTGAATCAGGTTTCCGTGCATAAAGGCGAAAACAAAGGAGGACATGATTATTGCAAAGGTATCACCGTAACGGCGCAGATTACCCATAACAAAGCCCCTGAGTGACATTTCCTCAACTATTGCCGCAACAACGGCAATTCTGACAACGGTGAGAGCCACACCCAGAACACCTGTGGGCATTGCAAGCTCAGGTGAAGAAAGCTCGATGCCGAAAAGTGACATGAATATTGTGATGAATGAGGTTATATAATTTGCAATCATGCAAAGACCAAGCCCCGCCACCACCGCAAGGAATGTGAGCGGACCGCTTATGGGTCTGTTGAGCGGCGTGGGATTTGCTTCACCGCTGATCTTCTGCATTTTTCTGCCCATGAAGACAAAGGGCAGATACATTCCCACAACGGACATAATTATGTCAACAGCACATTGAAAAAGGTCGTTGCTGTAGTAAATATCCATAAGTCCGCAAAGCTGCATACCGAGAACAATTGCATTCTGAATAAGAATATAAAGAAGCAGAGCTCCGCCACCGTAAAGGCTGAGCTTTTTCAGGTTGCTTTTATCCGAATTTCTGCGGAAAAAACGCTGAGAGTCATAATATGGATTATAGGGCTGACTGTTGACATAGTCAAGTGCGTTATAGCCGCCCTGATTGTTGCCGTAAGGGTTATTATAGCCGTAAGGATTTTCGTTCATTGTTAAGAAATCACCTTTCTTTGTCGTTACCCTCTCTTTTGGCTGTTGTCTGCTTGTCACCCACACCCTCGGTGCTTGAGGGAACAAAGAGAATTTTGAAGGTCATAAGCATAAGCTTAAGGTCGGTGAGAAGGCTTTGATTTGCCACATACATAAGGTCCATCTATACCTTGTCATAGGGCGGAGTGTTATATTTACCGTAAACCTGTGCATAGCCTGTGAGACCTGCCTTGACCTGAAGCCTGAGAGCAAATTCAGGCATATCCATTTCGTATTCACGGGCAATTTCCGGCCTTTCGGGTCTGGGGCCGACAAAGGACATATCACCCTTGAGAATGTTGAAAAGCTGAGGCAGCTCATCAAGGCGGAGCATTCTGATAACCTTGCCGACGGGGGTGATTCTGTCATCCTTGTCACCGGCAAGTCTTGCAACGCCGTCCTTTTCGGCGTTCTGAATCATGCTTCTGAATTTGATGATTTCAAAATGCTTTCCGTTTGTGGTGAGTCTTGTTTGCCTGTAGAAAACATCGCCGCCGTCATAAGCTTTGATTGCTATTGCCGTAACAATCATAAAGGGGGAGGAAATGATAATCGCAATCAGGGAAAGGAGAATATCAAGGAATCTCTTTGTCCACTGATAAATAAGGCTTCCTTCACTTCTTTTGCAGCGATAAACGGGAACATTCATAAGCTGAATTGTTTTTCCGCCTCTTATAATTGTGTCGGAAATTTTCGGCTTTACATAAGCGATTTTGTTGTTTGCAATGCAATATTTGACAACCTCATTACGGTAATCGGAATGAACACCGCAAAGAAAAACAGCTTCAACGGATTTGATCTGGTCAAAAAGCTCGGAAAGTGAGGTTTTATCGGAGTTGAAGGTTCTCACAACGGTGAAGCGTTTATCCATGCTTCTGATTCCCTTCAATGAAAGATATGAATCAACATTGCCGAAAACAACCACTGTTTTTCTCGGTGCATGAAGCTTGAAATAAACAAAATCAACGGCAACACACCATATTGCAGAAAACAGCGAGAAAACAAGGAACATGATTATGAAGGGCATAAGATTCACAAGGCGATAGCTGAGAAGTGAGAAAATAATATAACAGAAGCCCTGCAGAAAGCCTATTGCTATAATCTGCGAGAATATCAGATCCCACACAGGCGAGGTGCCCACCATGAAGCCGCCGTACACCTTGACGAAGGCAACATAAATAACGATGAAAAGCACACCGAGAAGGTAGTTACCGAGGCGGAAAAAGGGTGTGGGAAGATACGGATTGAAGCATCTGAGCCAAACAACGTAAAGTGAGCCTGAAAAAACGGCAGTTATAAGAATTTTGAAAAAATAAAGAATAATTTTTTCTTTTAAATATCTTTTTTTATTCATGAATATCCCTCTGTTTTTATATTTATCCGACTTGAAATATATTTTGTCTTTTATTCACATTTTTACTCAGGTTACTTAAAAGTAACTAAAATTCAGATGTGTTTATATACAGAGATATGATACCACAAAAGATTGCTTATGTAAAGAAGGAAGTTGAGAATCCCTTCAATTTGACTTATCTGCTTACTTATGGTACAATAAACGGGCAAAAGCAACAAAAATTAAAGGTAGAACATATATGGAAAACTTTCTTGATAAAATTTTCAACAACGAGCTTGTTTATGCCGTGAGAGATTTTTTTGCCCGTATCGCTGAAAAAATTGAGGGCTTGGGCATACTCAACAGAACACCGAGCAAAAGGTTTATCATTATTGCTTTCAGCTCTGTGATAGCTCTTCTTGTTATTATTTCTTCAGCTTTTGTTATTGCCGACAACCGCAGTGAAGATGAAAGCATCACCACCGATGCCGGGACAACCTCCGGTGTGGCAGCAGTGGCTTCGCAGAGCACAAAGGAAATTGATGCTACCTTTCTTCTTGCACTGACGGACAATGACAAGGCTCATGTTCACTCAATAATTATTGCTCACTTCAATTCCGGAAACGAGGAGCTCACGCTGGATTTTGTTGACCCGGATATATCCGTAACCGTCAATGACAGCACGGGCAGTATGCAGCAGCACCTTCAGACGGGCGGCATCAGTCAGTTCCTGTGGGCAATCAGTGAGCACTCAGGCAAGGGCTTTAACCGTTACCTTATTGCAGATGAAGCTGCCTTTGTGGAGCTTATGAGTATGCTGGGTGATACGGTTGTGGAAATTCCCGGGCAAATCAGCTATGACCACAGCGGAATCAAGTTTATAATCGATAAGGGTACACAGAGTCTCACTGCCGATATGATGCTCAAATACTATCTTTATCTCACCTATACCGCCACTGAAAATTCACAGCAGATTTATTCTGTTCTGACGGATATTCTCACAAGACTTCTCACTGCAGAAAATGATACACTGCTTGAAGAAAGATTCTGCAAGGCTCTCGGACTTTTCACAACGGATATTTCAGCAATTGATTTTTCAAACCATAAGGATGCAATCAGAGCCATACCCGGAATGGGGCTTATGAATGAAAATCCGGCTTCGGAAGAATAATCGGATGCTTCAGGGTCATAACATTCAAACGGCAATAATACTATTAAATACGGATAAAAAACGCCTGAGGTGTTGACAAAGCTCCCACGGTGTGATATATTGTTTTAAAAATTGAATCGCTTTCAGGTAGAGGTGCATTGTTCATGAGTACCTTGGCAGCAGGCAGGTATCAGGCTGTCAGGAAAAAGGGAATAATGCCGAAGCGGTGCGGAAAAGGCCTGTGAAGCCGCAACGCTGGGGCGCCGGGGAATACCCGTCGCACTGTCACAATTCTTTGTGGAGCGCTATCGTGAGTAAAAAAAGCCGTGAAGGACTTGTTACTTTCAGAACCGCTTGACAAGGCGGTTCTTTTATATTATCCCGAAAGGGAAAGAAAGGTGATTAAAAATGAAAAAAATTCTTGCAGTTCTCCTTGCTGCCCTCATGCTCTTCACTCTTGCAGCCTGTGGCGGCGATAAGGCAACAAACGGTAATGCAGATGACACAACTGCAGCTTCCGGAAAATCAGACATTCAGGGTCTTGAGGACGGTGTTCTCACAGTAGCTATGGAATGTGCCTACGCTCCTTATAACTGGAGCCAGAAGGATGATTCCAACGGTGCTGTTCCCATTAAGGATTCCAACGAATACGCAAACGGCTATGATGTTATGATGGCTAAGAAAATCTGCGAAAAGAACGGCTGGGAGCTTGAAATTGTACGCCTTGATTGGGATTCACTTGTTCCCGCAGTTCAGTCAAGCCAGGTTGATGCTGTAATCGCAGGTCAGTCCATGACTCCCGAAAGAATGGAGCAGGTTGACTTTGCAGGTCCCTACCTTTATGCCACAATCGTTTGCCTTGTTAAGAACGACAGCAAATTTGCCGAAGCTACATCAATTGCTGACCTTGCAGGCGGTAAGTGTACATCACAGATGAGCACAATCTGGTATGACTCATGCCTTCCTCAGATTAAAGATGCTGACATCCAGACAGCTAAGGAAAGCGCACCGGCAATGCTTATGGCTCTTGAAACAGGAGCAGTTGATTTCGTTTGCACAGATATGCCCACAGCTCAGGCTGCTGTTGTTGCATATCCCGACATGAAGATTCTCTCCTTTGAGGGCGAAAACGGCTTCACTGTTGATGACGGCGATATCAATATCGGTATCTCAGTTATGAAGGGCAACACAGGTCTTAAGAGCGCAATTGACAGCGCACTTGCAGGCATGACAGCAGAGGACTTCAACGCTGTTATGGCAGACGCAATCAAAATTCAGCCCCTCAGCGAATAATTAAAAAACGAATAAAGTCAAACACACCCCGAAGCTTATTTCGGGGTGCTTTGCACAAAAAGGCTTTTCTTCATACGATTTATTATTAAGAAAGGAACGGTGAAAAATGGAGGTTTTTCAGAAGCTCTGGTCTGATATAGTAAAGCTCATTGCCGAAGACGGCTCAAGATATCTTGACGGTGCATGGAGCACAATTCTTCTTGCTGTTGTTGCAACGGCGGCAGGCTGCCTTATCGGCTTCATCTGCGGTGTTATTCAGACTATTCCTCAAAGTAAATCAGATTCCGTTTTCAAAAAGGTGATTCTCACCGTGGTTAAGGCTGTTGTGAGAGTTTATGTTGAAGTGTTCCGTGGAACTCCCATGATTCTTCAGGCTGTTTTTATTTTCTATGGTGTGCCTTATTTCACAAGCGCACTTTCAGGCGGCCCTGTTAATCTTGACATGAACCTTGCCGCTTATCTTGTTGTTTCAATCAACACGGGTGCTTACATGGCTGAAACCGTGCGTGGCGGTATTCTTTCAATTGACCCTGGTCAGACCGAGGGTGCTCAGGCAATCGGTATGAACCATGTGCAGACAATGCTCAATGTCATCATTCCTCAGACAATGAGAAATATCATGCCCCAGATAGGCAACAACCTTATCATAAACATCAAGGATACATCTGTTATGTTTATCATCGGCTACACTGAGCTTTTTGCAGTTCACAAGGGTATCGTAGGTGCAAACTATCTTTACTTCCCCTCGGCAGTTGTAACCATGGCGGTTTATCTGTTTATGACTGTTGTGTGCTCGGTTATTCTCAGGGCAATTGAAAACAAGATGGACGGACCTGCAAACTATGATGTGAAAACAACGGACACCCTTGCACAGACAAGCGGAACCTATAATTTCCCCTCAAGGAAGGCTAAAGGAGGTAAAAGGTCATGAGCGAACAGATTTTAAAAATCAGCCACCTTTCAAAATCCTTCGGCAAAAACGAGGTTTTAAAGGATATCGACTTTTCCGTTAACAAGGGTGATGTAACAAGCATTATCGGTGCATCGGGCTCAGGTAAGAGTACACTTCTTCGTTGCATCAATTTGCTTGAAACACCCTCCTCAGGTGAAATTATCTATCATGGCAAGAACATTCTTGAAAGCACAAAGGGTATTCCCGAATATCGCAGCCATGTCGGTATGGTGTTTCAGTCCTTCAACCTTTTCAACAACATGACGGTTCTTCAGAACTGCATGGTGGGACAGACAAAGGTTCTCAAAAGAAAAAAATCCGAGGCAAAGGAAATCGCTCTTAAATATCTTGAAAAGGTTGGTATGCTTCCTTATATCGATGCAAAGCCGAGACAGATTTCAGGCGGTCAGAAGCAGAGGGTTGCAATTGCAAGAGCCCTCGCAATGAATCCGGAAATTCTTCTTTTCGACGAGCCTACATCGGCACTTGACCCTGAAATGGTGGGTGAGGTTCTGCAGGTTATGAAACAGCTTGCAGACGAAGGCATGACAATGCTTGTTGTAACCCACGAAATGGCATTTGCAAGGGATGTCAGCAACCATGTTGTTTATATGAACGACGGTATCATCTGTGAGGAAGGAACACCCGATGAGGTTTTCGGCAACCCTCAGAAGCAGGAAACCAAGGATTTCCTTGCACGCTTCAGAAACGAATAAAAGGGGATAAAAAGAAAAATCCCGAACATCAAACAGTTAAATACACAAAAACCATTGTAAAAGCTGAAACGCTGATACAATGGTTTTCTGTTTTGTCTTCTTCCTGCCTACTACCACTCAAAGTATATTTAACTTCGCTTTTATGTGCCGTGGTGTTAAATGGCAAGGTTTTATCTATTACTCCGACTCCGTACGCTCGAGCCGCTTGGGCTCTTACTTTTGTCAAGCGTGACAAAAGTAAGCAAAAGCACGCATTTGGCGGATTAACCTCCGCAAGAACTAAAAATACCGAGTCAGGTTTATGCTACCCTTTACTCGGTATTCTTTTCTGATCACCGTGGATAAGGAAACAAGGTTTCTTCTTATCGGTATTTTCAGATTGCTCCGTTGTGCTGTACCACGGCTCGGTTGCCGAACAGCTCTGATTAAAACAACGCTCAATAAAATGAGCCGCTTGGTTTAATTAGTTCCGTAAGGTATGCTATTTTCTGATTTATTTGTCTGCCTTTCCACAGCCGTGTAGTCCGACAGTCGCTCCCGCTACGGGCTGCTTTCAGAAAGAGAATTCCTCTTTACGTTGTTTTTCTGATTTTTTTATTTTATCTTTTCCTGTCTACTGCCTACTGTCTACTGCCTACTGACTACTGACTACTGACTACTGACTACTGACTACTGACCCCAGTCTGCTCCGCATACTCAGGCCGATTACACTTTTTTGCTTATATAACTTTTCTGATAATTCCCATCGGGGTCTGCTGACTTGATTGACCGAGGGGATTGTCCTTGAGAATTTGAACATAAAGCTCTGTGTCTGCGCCGCTTTCCGATGTGCCGAGAATGTTTCCGCCAAGGTCATTGATGTCGGTGATGATTACTTCACAGCCGATTGCGTCACTTACCTTCTTTGCAACCTCATCGGGATTCAGGGGAGCAAGTGAAACACATTCGTTATACGGGGGAAGTGTGCAATCGCAGGGACCGTCAATGCTTCTTGCCTTTTCGCCTGCAATTTTATAAAACCAACCTCTTTTGCCCAGAAGCTTGCCGACGGCTGAAACTGCTGCGGCAAAAAGGATTCTCATTGTTCCGCATTCACGAAGAGCCATTTCCATGGTTTCCGGCATTGCAAGACCGATACCGTACGGAGTTTTAAGCACAAATTTTGAAAGAATGACTGCAAGCTTTCTCGGGTGAATTTCTGAAAGGGGAATTGCCCTTCCCTGAGTGCAGCCTACGATTTTTTCCGTGATGAAAAGAATGTCACCCTTTTCAATGTGAGGCTTTGCATATTTCATTGTGACATCAACGATGTCATCCTTTTCGGTGATAACATGAGTTTTGAGGCAGAGTCTGCGATAAGAAGTACCGTCAACCTCAATGATTTCATTTTTTCCGTCATTAACAATATAGCTTTCCATTGATTTTAAATCCTCCTGACAGAGTAAGAATACCTTTATTCTTGCTCCTTTTTCTTTGTCTTATGCATTGAGATAATCTGTGAAACGAAGGAAAGCTTTTCTGCCGTCTTCGTCTGTTTTGTATACACCTGCATGCTCAAGCACCTTTGCGAAAACGAGTCCGACCTCCTTGCGGATTATATCCTCTGCGTTTTCCTTTGTGATGCTGTAGTTATCCTTGAAGGAGTCAACCCATGCTGCGTGCTTTGCAGTTGTTTCGTTTTCTGAAAGATCCTTGCCGCTGAGAATTGCTTCTTCAACTAGCTTAAGCTCTGTTTTGAGTCTTGAAGGAAGAACGGCAAGACCCATAACCTCAATGAGACCGATGTTTTCCTTTTTGATGTTGTGAAGCTCCTTATGGGGATGATAAACACCGTCGGGGTGCTGCTCGGTTGTGATGTTGTTGCGAAGAACAAGGTCAAGCTCGAACTTATCTCCACGCTTTCTTGCAATGGGAGTGATTGTGTTGTGAGGTGTGCCGTCGGTTTCTGCAAAGATGAAGGCTTCTTCATCGGTATAGCCTCTCCACGCATCAAGAATTTTTCCGCCGAGCTGAACAAGTCTGTCGCTGTTTTCACTGCTTATTCTGATAACTGACATGGGCCAGTTCACGATACCTGCCGTCACATCCTCATAGCCCTTGAAGGTGATTTCCTTTTCGATTGGAGCTTTCGCCATGGGAAATTCATAATTTCCGCCCTGAAAATGCTCATGGGAAAGAATTGAACCGCCGACAATGGGAAGGTCGGCATTTGAGCCTACAAAATAATGGGGGAAGGTTTTAACAAAGTCAAAAAGCTTTGCAAAAGCCCCTTGGTCGATTTTCATGGGTGTGTGCTGTGAATTGAAAACGATGCAGTGCTCGTTATAGTAAACATAGGGTGAATATTGGAAGCCCCACTGTGTGCCGCCGATTGTGATGGGGATGATTCTGTGGTTCTGCCTTGCAGGGTGGTTGAGTCTTCCTGCGTAGCCCTCGTTCTCAACACAAAGAAGGCACTTGGGATATGAGCTTTGGGGAAGGAGCTTTGCCGCTGCAATTGCCTTGGGATCCTTTTCCGGCTTTGAAAGGTTAACGGTGATGTCAAGCTCGCCGTATTTTGTTTCTGTTTTCCACTTGAGATCCTTGACAATGCGGTAGCGTCTTATGTAGTCCGTGTCGCAGCTCAATTTATAGTAATAATCCGTTGCGCTCTCGGGTGAAAGCTCATTATAAAGGCGGTTGAAGGTGTCGATAACCTCGGAGGGTCTCGGAACAAGGGCACTCATAACCTTTGTGTCGAAAAGGTCACGGTTGGTAATGTCATTTTCGATAAGACCCTTTTCGGCTGCAAAATCAAGAATTTCCTTCAGGGTTTCTTCAAGACTTTCGCAAACACATTCCTCTGCAGGCTCTTCATATTCGCTGAGCTGCAGAATTTCAAGGATTCTGTTTGTGCTGTAAATTACATCGCTCTGCTCAATGAGTCCGCATTCAAGAGCGTAATTGACAAGCTTTTTTATGCTTTTATTTATCATGCAAAACACCTCTTTAATTTTCAGTTGCGCCAAAAGGCACATAATCAATAATATAATACACCAAAGGGAATGTAAAAATCAAGGTTAAAGCGGAAAAGAGCCGATAAAAACCTTAACTTCCTCACGAAGTGTCGCCTGAGCGGAGTTTTTTGTGGCAAAAAGCCATTGCCGGAATAAAATGATATTGAAAAAAGCAAATATTTATTTTTTCCGGAGGTAGATTTATGGCAGTGAGAACATCCACCTTTCTCGGCGCAAATACACCGAGAGGCTTTGTATCATTTTTCGATGAGCTTTATAACCCTTATAAAACAACCAATGCTTACATCATAAAAGGCGGACCCGGTACGGGAAAATCCACCTTCATGAAAAAAATCGGCTCTGCGCTTCATCTTCGTGGCATTGATACCGAATGGGTTTACTGTGCCTCGGACCCGAAAAGTCTTGACGGTATTATCGCACCGGAAACAGGCTTTTCAATTGCAGACGGTACCTCGCCTCACACTCTTGAGCCCCGTTTTCCCGGCTGCAGTGAAAATATCCTTAATCTGGGTCAGTTCTGGAATGAAAATGAGCTGAAACAAAAGGCAGAGAAAATACGCAGCCTCAGTCTGGAAAATTCACTTTATCACCGAAGAAGTGCAGGTTATCTTTCTGCGGCAGGCAGTGTTGATGATGAAATCAGAATGATATGCTCAGCTTTTATAAATGAAGATAAAATCAACAGCTTCACGCTGCGCTTTTCAATGCGGGAGACTCCTAAAAAGAAAAAGTCCGAGCCGGGCAGAAAAATGAAACGCTTCATCAGTGCAATTACTCCGGAGGGTATTGTTTTTATGGATGACACGGTGGGGAGAATGTGTACAAGAATTATCGGTATTGAGGATGAATATTCGGCTGTATCAGGTCTCATCATGGAACGGATTGGCGAAAACGCTGTTAAAAACGGCTACGATGTTATATTTTGTCACTGCCCCATGAGACCCATGGAATGTGAGCATCTGATTATTCCCGAAATCAGCCTTTGTCTTATGACGGTGAAATCATGTCACAGCATAAGCATTCCTTGTGACAGACTCATTCATGCAAAAAGGTTTTTGCATGAGGGCATGAAGGAAAACAGGTCACTTCTGAAGTTTGACAAAAGGCTTAAAGCAGAGCTTATAAATGAGGGTATTGAAAAGCTGAAAAAAGCAAAAGCTGTTCATGACGAGCTGGAAAAGCTTTATATTGAAAGCATGGACTTCAAGGCATTGAATGAATTTTGCGATGAGTTCATCGAAAGAACGGTCTGTGGCATGAGATGATTAAGCAGACAGGAATTAGCAGGCAGTAGTCAGGAAAATATGAAAACCATTGTATCAGCACTTCAGCTTTTACAATGGTTTTTGTGTATTTGACTATTCAGCTTTTCGGTTGTTCACGGGGAATTTCTCTTTTTTTATACCCCACCGTATTTATCATTAACTCAGCAAGCGGGAACAGGGTCTGAAAGCTTGACGAAGTCGATTTTTTCCATCTTTGTTCTGGGAAGAAGCTCGTGGAATTCAACTCTTCTGGGACAAGCATAAGCTTCCATGTTCTGACGGCAGTATCTGAGAAGCTCTTTTTCAATTTCAGCCTTGTCAGCCTCGGGGTCACGCAGTGAAACGCAAAGCTTTACATCGGGCTTACCTTCTTCATTATAACCCTGAACTGCACAGACCTCATTGAGATAATCAAGCTTTTCAAGCTTCTGCTCAATTGTTGCGGGATAAATGTTGTAGCCTGCGATGATGATGATTCTCTTCTTTCTGCCTGAGAAGAATACATAGCCGTCCTCATCAAGGTAGCCCATATCACCGGTTCTTACCCACTTTTTGCCGTTTTCGTCAATGTAGATACCTGTTTCCTGAATAACATCATCGGGAAGATAACGGTTCATCATTGTGTCGCCGGCAAAAACGATTTCACCGATTGTACCTGCGGGAAGCTTGTTGCAGTCGTCGTCCCAGATTTCAATTTCAACACCGGGAAGAGGATAGCCGGCAGATTCTCTGTTATACTGGAAGTGTGAGTTTGTGGTGCAGACTGCACACATTTCTGTAAGACCGTAGCCACGGCAAAGTCTTGCGGGAGCACCGTGCTTTTCCATGATATCGTCAAACTTGCGTACGAATTCGTTTGTAACAACATCGCCGCCTGCAAAAATCATTGCAAGGTTCTTTGTGCCTTCATTTTCAAAGTTGGGAGCTTCAACAAGCTTCTGGAACATTCTGGGCACGGAAAGAATTTCTGTAACACGGTATTTTCTGATGAGCTCGTTTGCCTGAACGGGGTCAAGCTTCGGAATCATAATGGGCTGATATGCATTACAGATTGCATAGTGCATCGCACCGCCGAGACCGAAAGCATGGAAGCAGGGGAGAGTACACATTGAATAGCACTTGCAGTATTCGTGGTATGTATCAAGAATATAAAGCTTATATGCAAGTGAGTTGAAGGAGAAGTTTGAGTGAATGATGGTCTTGCTCTTACCTGTTGTTCCGCCGCCGTGAAGATAAATTGCATCGTCCATTCCGGGTGCAGGTGCATCGGGAACCGGGGAAAGGTCCATAGCCATAATATCCATATAGCGCACAACATTTTCGTGTTCGGGTACGGGAGCGTTCTGCATTTCATTGCCCTTTGCATATTTGAAAGCGATACCGTCACAGAAGTCTGATGTTGAGCAGACAATTGCCATGTGCTGTTCGATAACGCTCTTGAAGGGGAGCGCAAAAAGGTCAAGAATGAAAAGACCCTTACTCTTTGTGTGAGCCATGATTTCAAGAAGCTGATTCGGAGGAGTCATGGGGTGAACAAAGTTTGAAATAACGCCAAGCTTACTGAGAGCATAGAAGGCAATGAAGGCATGGCCGCATGAGGGAAGGAAGGCTGTGACAACGTCACCCTTTTTGATTCCCTTTGAATCAAGGAAAGCAGCCATCTTTTCAACATCGTTGAAAAGTCTTGTCATTGATGTTGCACTTTCAAACTGAAGCACGGGTGTGATAAAGGCATCATATTCGCCGTAGTCGGCTGAAATTTTTGCATAAGCATCCTTAAGATACTGATAGCATGATTCGTTTGTGGGCTCATTGAGATATCTCTGCTCAGGCACCCTGAAATTTGTTCCTGTTAAATCCATGGTTAATGTTTCCTTTCAGTTTTCTAATCTTTCTTCATGATTACCCTGTGTTATATTTCTAACACGGTGTAACGTACAATACAGATTATACGTTGCAACACAGGTAAAAGTCAATGTACAATTTGTGATTTTTTGTACCAATTTTAAGAGATTTTAATAACTTGTTAAATTTGTGCAAAATCCCTTTTAATGAAGAACAGCTCAGAAAAAAATAAATTGACAGAAATTGTTTGATATGTTATATTAAACTTGTAAGTGTAATATTTGTAACACTATGTATCAAATCAAACAATTCAGGTAATGAGGTGAAAGAAATGGCAACAAAGGAATACAGTTGTGTGAAAAGAACAAAAAGGTCTTTTGAAAACAGCCTTGCTGCTTTGTCGAGGGAAAGACCGCTTAACAAAATTACGGTGAAAATGCTTTGTGAGCATGCGCAGCTCAGCCGTAATGCTTTCTATTTTCATTATAAGGATATCAATGACCTTATAACGGATGTTGAAGACGGAATTGTAAATGAGGCTCTTTCTAATTTTGATACCTTCAGGGAAATCGGCTTCCCGAAAAATGTCCGTGCAACCATTGTGGCACTCATTGAACTGATTGATTCACGCCGTGAGGTCTGCAGAATGCTTTTTGATTCCTCTGATACCTTCACAGCAAAAATGAGCAAGGCATTCTGTGATTTCAACTATCAGTATTTTGAGGAGTACCACGGAAAGGGAAAAATCAACAGAACAAGCTATGATTTCTTTTATATGTTCATTTCAAGCGGATTTTACGGTCTTTTGAAATATTGGCTTGATAATCCGGAAAAGATGAGCAAGAATGAGCTTATCGGTCTGACTTATGTTCTGATTAAGAGACTTCTTGTGGTCGGTGACCCGGATATTGAATTCACTCCGAAAAACAGATGATGAAGCCCCGGAAGGAGAACTGACATGAAGGATAATTATGCCGTGAAAGCCGAGAGCCGATACGGAAAATACCTTTTCGCTTATTTTGTAGGCAACGGCGAGGGTGAAGAAAAAATACACTTCGCCGTCAGTGAGGACGGATACAATTTCAAAGCCCTTAACGGAAATAAGGCTGTCATTGAACAGACAAAGGGAAAAAAGTGTGTCCGTGACCCTTATATTTTCAAAGGCGAGGATGAATACTATTATATGGTCGGTACGGACATGAGGTGTGAGGAAGGCTGGGAGTCAAACCATGCCCTTGTCACATGGAGGTCAGAAAATCTTATCGAATGGACTGACGAAACCATAATTGATATGCAAAAGCTGGGTGCCGGCTTTGAGGATACCACAAGAGCCTGGGCGCCTCAGGCGATATGGGACAAAAAAGAAAAGAAGTATATGCTTTATTGGGCACATTCGACCAAAAGGCACAACACGGCAGGTATGTATTATGCTTATACTGAGGATATGAAAACCATTACCGAGCCGAAGCCGCTTTATTGCAGAAGTATTCAGACTATTGACGGCGATATCGTATATAATGAAAAGGATAATTTATATTATCTGTTTTTCAAGCATGACGAGGACCAGACCATAGCTTATGTCACAAGTGAAAATCTGACGGGTCCCTACAAGGATGAGCCTGTTGTTGTATCCCTTGCACCGAGCGGAGTTGAGGGCAGTGAGGTTTATAAAATCAACGGCACGGACACATACATTATGGTAATGGATGAATACGGCAAGGGGAGATTTTTCATGCAGCAGACGACTGACCTGAAAAATTATCTTCCCGTTGCAAAAGAGGATTACAGCATGGAATTTTCACCAAGGCACGGGTCAATTGTTGCGATAAGTGATGAGGAATATGAAAGATTGATTGAGTATTTTGGCGAATGAAAAAAAGAACGAGAAATAAGTAAAGTTCTTTGGTTACTTTCTTTCAAGAAAGTAACGCCATGCGGCGAGCAATAAAAAAATAAAATAGTTAAACATATAAAAACCATTGTAAAAAGCTGAAATCTGCTTGATACAATGGTTTTCTGTTTTATCCTGTGCCGAAGGCGTCCTTTTTTAGTAGTCAGTAGTCAGTAGACAGTAGTCAGGACCAATTAAAGTGTATTTGACTTCGCTTTTAT
>JAFUQS010000010.1 GCA_017472225.1 Clostridia bacterium
AGAATATGTAGACCCGTTTACGGGTAACAAGTAACAATCTTTTGCATTTGGTAGTCGTAGGGTACGCCTTGAGGCGATGCCAGTATCATAGGGCTTTGCCCGCATATGAAGAACCCCCGGCTTAGCCGGGGGGTTACTATTTTATTGGATGAATTGCCGAATTATCCGAGAAGGCTGCAAGCCTCAAGTGCTGCTGTTGCACCGTCTGAAATTGCTGTTGCAACCTGACGGATTTTCTTTGTTCTGCAGTCACCTGCAGTGAAAATGCCTTTGATGCCGCCTTCGGGGATACAGCTTTCATCTGAAATGACATAGCCGTATTCATTGAGCCTTACAACATCCTTGAAGTTTTCGTTGTCAGGCTGCTGACCGATAGCAACAAAAATGCTGTCAACAGTGAGATCGGCTTCTTCTTCGGTTTCGGTGTTTTTGATTTTTATGCCTTCAAACTTGCTTTCACCGAGAATTTCAAGCACAATAGAGGAAAGGATAACCTTTACATTGTCGAGCTTTTCAATTTCTTCACGAAGCTTTATTTCACCTGTGAGAAATGGCAGATTCTGCACAACGGTAACGCTTTTGCTTGTTTTTGAAAGAAGGATAGCTTCCTGCAAGGCTGAGTTGCCGCCGCCGATAACTGCAACATCCTTGCCTTTATAAAAAGCACCGTCGCACACGGCACAATACGAAACGCCTTCGCCTGTGAAATCGTTTTCTCTTTCGAGACCAAGCTGTCTGTGCTTTGCGCCTGTTGCAATGATAACGGTTTTGCCCTTGAAGGAGCCTCTTTCACATTCCACGGTGAAATCTCCTGCTTCACCTTTAATGGCTGTTACGCTGTCAAGTTCAATTTCAGCTCCTTGAAGCATAACCTGCTCAATGAGCTTATCGGCAAATTCATTACCACTCATAACAGTAAAGCCGGGATAGTTTTCAACCTTAGGTGAGTGTGTTATCTGACCGCCGAAGGTTTCTCTTTCAATAACGAGAACTTTTTTTTCAGCACGTCTTGCATATAAAGCGGCGGTCAGCCCCGCAGGGCCGGCGCCGATTATTATAATGTCATACATCACAGTGTCACCTTATCTTTCGGTGTAAGCTCTGATGTTTGAAAGATTAACGATCTTTTCAGCCTTATCACCGTCAATAACGATAAGTGTGGGAGCCTGAGTTACATCGTACTGCTTTGCAAGCTCCTGATTTTCCTCTGCAAGGAGCTTTTTGTAAGCTATGCCTGCCTTATCAAGGAACATTGCAGCCATCTTGCAGTTGGGGCATGTTGCAGAAGCAAAGAGAATAACTTCCTTAGCAGCTACTTCTGCTTTTGCAGCTTCGGCTTCCAGCTTATAAGCAGGTGTGCCGAATTCCTTTTTTGCTGCCTTGATGGGGTCATATTCTACACGGTCCTTAAATTCCTGACTCTTACCATCATTCCAGTTCTGAACGGGACGGTAGTAGCCTGTGATACGGCTGTAAACCTCTGTCTTTTCACCGCATTCGGGGCAGGTGTACTCTTCACCGATGATATATCCGTGATTCTTACATACTGAGTAAGTGGGTGAAAGTGTGTAGTAAGGAAGTCTGTAGTTTTCAGCAATCTTTCTGATAAGGTTTGCTGCACTCTTCCAATCGGGAAGCTTTTCACCGAGGAATGCATGGAATACAGTGCCTGATGTGTAAAGTGTATGCAGCTCATCCTGCTTGTCAAGTGCCTCGAAGATATCATCTGTGCAGCCAACGGGAAGGTGTGATGAGTTGGTGTAGTAGGGAGCATCGCCCTGAGTCTGATCTGAAGCTGTGATGATGTCGGGGAAGTGCTTGAGGTCATGCTTTGCAAGACGGAAGCTTGTGCTTTCTGCAGGAGTTGCTTCAAGGTTGTAAAGGTCGCCGTACATTTCCTGATAGTCGGAAAGTCTGTTTCTCATGTGGTTGAGAACATCCTTTGCAAATGCCTGAGTTTCGGGATGTGTCATATCCTTTCTGAGCCACTTTGCGTTGAGACCTACTTCGTTCATACCAACAAGACCGATAGTTGAGAAGTGGTTGTTGAATGTGCCGAGGTATCTCTTTGTGTAAGGATAAAGACCTGCATCAAGAAGGTTAGTGATAACCTTACGCTTGATTGAAAGTGAACGTGCTGAGATATCCATGAGCTTGTCAAGACGCTCGTAGAAGTCCTTTTCGTCTTTTGCAAGATATGCAATTCTGGGAAGGTTGATTGTAACAACACCTACTGAGCCTGTGCTTTCACCGCTGCCGAAGAAGCCACCTGACTTTTTACGCAGCTCACGAAGGTCAAGACGAAGACGGCAGCACATTGAACGTACATCACTGGGAGCCATATCACTGTTGATGTAGTTTGAGAAGTAGGGTGTGCCGTATTTTGCTGTCATTTCAAACAGGAGCTTGTTGTTTTCTGTTTCTGACCAGTCAAAGTCACGGGTGATTGAATAGGTGGGAATAGGATACTGGAAGCCTCTGCCGTTAGCATCGCCTTCGATCATTGTTTCGATGAAAGCACGGTTAACCATATCCATTTCCTTCTTACAGTCTTTATACTTGAAGTCCATTTCCTTGCCGCCGACAATAGCATTGAGCTCTGCAAGGTCATTCGGAACTGTCCAGTCAAGGGTTACGTTGGTAAACGGTGCCTGAGTTCCCCATCTGGACGG
>JAFUQS010000086.1 GCA_017472225.1 Clostridia bacterium
ATCGTGTTACCGTAAACCGTGAATCTCACAGATCTACCAGTTATTACATTGACGAAATGCACCTTCTGCTCAAAGAAGAACAGCCGGCTGCATACTCGGTTGAAATTTGGAAGCGATTCCGTAAATGGGGTGGTAGAAATGCCGTTTCAGTTGAAGCCGCATAAAACAACTGAAATTATCAGTGGGGAAGAAATCAGAAAAAGGTGTAAAATCCCAATCCGAGTGGAAGGCTGTATTTAAAAGTACAGTCACACGCAACGCATAGAGATTGAAACTTTTAAAAAGAATATAACAGCTCCAAGAGTCCCAACTATCTTTGAGGTATGTGATTTATCACAAGATAAAAAGATATGCTACGCTGGATATGAATTGACATATCGCTGAAAATGAGCGAAAGCTCCAGAGGAATAGATAAAAAACTATTCGATAATCACATAACAGATTCCCACGGGCATTACGCAGAACGTTAAGTATTTGCTCTCCTCGAGAGAGATTGAAAATATCTTTGAAAACTCCGACTACATATATATGCTCAATCAGGCATCGGGCGACAGACAGATTCTTGCAAAGCAGCTCAATATTTCCCCTCATCAGCTTTCTTATGTAACTCAGTCAGGCGAAGGTGAAGGACTTATCTTCTACGGCAGTACCATTTTGCCGTTTACAGACCGTTTCCCGAAGGATACGGAACTGTATTCGATTATGACAACCAAACCGCAGGAAAAAGCGGACTAAACAAGGAGATATTTGATATGATTAAAGAATTTACACTCAGCAACAAAGGTGCAATCAAGGTTAATCTTGTGGATAGCAGATTCGGAGAAATCCGTGTTGTTATCCAAAACAAAGAACTGTACTTCTGCGCCAAAGATGTATGTTTTGCATTCGGTATGAGGGACTATAAAAGATATGTAAGTCAATACTGTAAGCATATTCACCATTTTTACCACGATACAAACGGTGGGGTTCAGATTTTGAATTTCATCGACTATCAGGATGTTCTTCATATTTTTGAACACTCAAAACTTGAAGATGCAACTGATCTTCTTTACAATATCACATCTTTCATCATAATAATGGAGAATGTGCTTAATTGTACTGATGACGATGATGACGATGATTACGATTATTGTTCCGATTGTGAATACCGTGCCGTTTGTGATTGTGACGGTGACTGTGACAACTGCGATGACTGTGAGGGTGAGAGCTGTGATGATTGCTCTGATTACGTTGATGACCGCACAGAAAATCACGATTGCGATGATAACTGCGACAACTCTGATGATGAGTTTGAATGTGATGGCGACTGCGAAAATTGTGATGAATATTATGATTGTGAAGTACCCGTTAATGAAAGAAATCAATCAACGGAGAAAGCCGCAGCAAAAATCATCAAAGGGGTAAGCATGATTCTTGAAAGTGTCGAAGAACTTTTGCAGAATTCTTCTGAAAGTGAAGAAAGCGAAATCGCTTGACCCGTTAAAGGGGGCATTTTATGAGTAAACGAGTACCAAGACTGCAATTTACCGATGAAGAACTGAAAGCTCCCAAAGTAAAGAAAGCTGCCAAGAAAGCCGATAAAGCGGTAGATAAACTTGAAAAAGCTGAAAAGAAAATCCCC